>NZ_RPSE01000599.1:0-2573 GCF_003949955.1 Streptomyces sp. WAC05292 | reverse complement strand
GATCCCGGTCGGCGAAGGCCCGCCACACGAAGGCGGCCAGCACGCCGAGCCCGTACCCGACGGCCGCGCTGAGTCCGGCGCCGGTTCCGGGCCGCACTGCCCGGCTGCTGGGGCGCGCTCGCCCTGGCCTGCCTGTCCTTCACCCCGTCACTGCTTCCCCGCGGGGGCGTGCTCCAAGGCGTCGTCGCCGGAATCAGCGCGGCCATCGGGTACGGGCTCGGCGTGCTGGCCGCCTTCGTGTGGCGGGCCTTCGCCGACCGGGATCCGCGGACCCCCTCGCGCCGGTCCTGGCTCGTCTTCGCGGTGTGTGCGGTGATCCTGTTCGGGCTCGCCTTCGGGCTCGGCCAGTACTGGCAGCACCGCATCCGGCAGCTCATGGGGGTCACCGAGTACAGCGCGGCCGCCACCGTCGCCTGCCCGTTCGTCGCGGCAGCCGTCTTCCTGGTCCTGCTGGTCGTCGGACGCGGGCTCCGCCGCCTCTACCACGCGGCCGCCCGGCTGCTCGGGCGGTGGATCGGCCCGCGTGCGGCGCGGGTGGTCGGCTGGCTGGCGGTGGCCGCCCTGGCGTGGTCGGTGTTCAGCGGGGTGCTGCTGGGCGGCTTCGTGAACGCGGCGAACGAGGCCTTCTCGGTGCGCGACACCGAGACGCCCGAGGGCGTCAGCCGGCCGGTGTCGGTCCTGCGCTCCGGCGGACCGGGCTCCCTCGTGCCGTGGGACACCCTCGGCCGTGAGGGGCGGGCCTTCACCGGCAGCGGTCCGACCGCCGAGCAGATCGGTGCGTTCGCCGGCCGCGAGGCGATGGAGCCGGTCCGTGCGTACGCGGGCCTGGCGACCGCCGACGACGCGGAGAGCCGGGCGGAGCGGGCCGTCACGGACCTGCGCCGCGCCGGCGGCTTCGAGCGGGAGAACCTGCTCGTGATGACCACGACGGGAAGCGGATGGGTCGATCCCGCCGCCGTGGACACCTTCGAGTACCTCGGCGCCGGCGACGCGGCGACCGTGGCGATGCAGTATTCCTACCTGCCGTCCTGGCTGTCCTACCTCGTCGACCAGTCCAAGGCGCGCCAAGCCGGCCGGGAGCTCTTCGACGCCGTCTACGACGTCTGGTCGAAGCTGCCGCCGGAGCAGCGGCCGCGGCTGTTCGTCGCGGGCGAGAGCCTGGGGTCGTTCGGCGGGGAGACCGCCTTCAGCGGCGAGTACGACCTGCGCAACCGCACCGCAGGCACCCTCTTCGCGGGCCCGCCCAACTTCAACACGCTCTTCCGCGAGTTCAGCGACCAGCGGGACCCGGCCAGCCCGGAGATCCAGCCCGTCTACAAGGACGGGCGGACCGTCCGGTTCACCGGCGACCCGGCCGCCGGCATGCCCCCCGCGGACCGGCCGTGGGAGGGGGCGCGGGTGCTCTACCTGATGAACCCCTCCGACCCGATCGTCTGGTGGAGCCCGTCGCTGGCCCTCACCGAACCCGACTGGATCGGCCAGGCCCCCGGCGACGACGTGCTGGAGGAGATGGTCTGGCTGCCCTTCGTGACGTTCTGGCAGGTCACGGCAGACCTGCCGTTCTCCACGGGCGTCCCGGACGGCCACGGCCACACCTACAAGACCGCGTACGTCGACGGGTGGAACGCCGTCATGCGGCCCGAGGGGATCACGGCGCAGGACCTCGACCGCCTCCGCGCCGTCGTCCGGCCGGACAGCGGGTAGGGCCGGGTCAGCGCAGCAGGAACCCGGCCAGGTACCCGAGGGCGTTGACCGCCCAGTGCAGGCCCAGCGGGGCGAGCAGACTGCCGCTGCGCCGCCGCAGCTCGCAGAACAGCACGCCCGCCGCCGCGGTGAAGAGGACGGCCGACAGCACGGCGAGGGCGGCGCCCGCCCCGGAGCCGCCGAACACGCTGCCCAGGGCGGGTTTGGCGGACGCCAGGCCCAGGGAGGGCAGCACGTGCCACAGGCCGAACAGCAGGCTCGACACGGCGGTCGCCCACACCGCCCCGCGGGCCCGCCGCACCAGGCCGTAGAGGACGCCGCGGAAGGCCGTCTCCTCCACCAGGACGGTGCCGACGGGCACCAGGACGAGGATCCGCAGCGCCAGCCCACCGCCGTCCATCCCCGCGTACCGCCGGTCCTCGAACAGGGCCCGGCCGGCCGGCAGCAGCGCCGCGACGAGGTACACGGCGGCGACGATCCCGACCAGGGCCAGCGCCCACCGGGCGCCTCGGGCCAGCGTGCAGCGCGCCAGGCCCGCATCCGCCCACGTCCCGCCGGCCCAGCGCAGCACCCCGAGCAGCAGCGCGGTGACGGCGAGGGCCGCCGCCGTGCGCACCGCGGCTCCGCCGGGCCCCAGGTGCGCGGCGGCGTTGGCGGCGGCGAGCACGGCCAGCACGAGCCCCACCGCAGGCCAGGTGCCGAGCGTTCCGCGCCACCGCCCCCGCGGCGTTCCGTTTCCGGTACGGGCCCCCCGGCCCTCGCGCCGGTCGGCGCCACCGGGGTCGAGGCAGGGCATGCGTGTTCCGCCCTTCGTTCCGGCCGGGGTGCGGCCCGGTCTCCCGGGCCCGGCCCCCGGCCCACGCTACCGG
>NZ_RPSE01000598.1:0-2577 GCF_003949955.1 Streptomyces sp. WAC05292 | reverse complement strand
GTGTCCTTCCCCGGTTCGGGCGAACGCGGCGCACGGGGGCGGCGGCTCCCACCCCGAACCCCCGCCCCCGTGCGCCGCGTTCGCCCGAACCGGGGAAGGACACGGCCAAGTCCCCCGCTCGCGCGCCGCTGCCTGTCACCCTCCCTCCATGGAAGCGGTGCTCGCGCGGATGCGCGCCCTGGACGAGCGGCTCCCCCCGCGGGACGGCGTCGCCGTCTTCAACCGGGTCTACCTGACGGTGACGGAGACGCTGGACGAGCGCATCCGCCGCGGGGAGTTCCCGGCGCCCCGGCAGGCGGAGACGCTGAGCGTCCGGTTCGCCGAGCGGTACCTGGCGGCTGTGGAGTCGGAGCGGGCCCCGGCCTGCTGGCGGCCTCTGCTGCAGTACCGCCGCCACCCCGGGGTGCGCCCGCTCCAGCACGCCCTGGCCGGGATCAACGCCCACATCGGCCACGACCTCGCGCTGGCGGTGGTGTCCGCGTGCCGGGCGCTGGGCTGCGAACCGCGGGCGCTGGAGGCGGACTTCGACCGGGTCGGCGACACGCTGGTCTGCCTGGAGGAGCGCATCCGGGAGGACCTGATGCCCGGGCCGGACCTGCTGGAGGTCGCCGACCCGCTGACCCACCTGCTCGGCTCGTGGAGCCTGGAGCGCGCCCGCGGCGCCGCCTGGTCGGCGGCCCGCCTGCTGTGGCGCCTGCGCCGCACCCCCGACCTCGCCGAGGAGTTCGCCGAGTCGCTGGACGCCGGCGTCGGCCTGGTCGGCCGCTGCCTGCTGACCCCGACGGGCCGGGCATGAGAACGGGCCGCCGCCGCGCTGTGCACGCGGGGGCGGCCCGTGGTCACGGGGAGCCGGGAGGTCAGTCCTCCGGCAGCTCGACCGGGGCGATCTCGTCGTAGACGTCGCCCGGGCCCGGGTTGGTGGCGTCGGTCTCGCCGCCGAGGTGGTGCATGACGCCCCAGACGGCGTTCAGGGCCGTCTGCACGGCGCCCTCGGCCCAGCCGGCCGTCCAGGAGATGTCGTCGCCGGCGAGGAAGATGCCGCGCTTGTCCTCGGGCAGGCGGTCCTGCATGAAGTGGGTGAACAGGCGGCGCTGGTAGCGGTAGTGGCCGGGCAGGTTCGCCTTGAACGCGCCCATGAAGTAGGGCTCGTTCTCCCAGGAGACCGTCACCGGGTTGCCGATGATGTGGCGGCGGATGTCGACCTTCGGGTAGATCTCGCCGAGGGACTTCAGCATGACCTCCATCCGCTCGTTCGCGGACAGCGGCAGCCACTTCAGGCTGTCGTCGCACCAGGTGTACGACAGGCAGATGACGGCCGGCTGGTCGGGGCCGTTGTCCAGCAGGTAGGTGCCGCGGGTCATGCGGTCCGTCAGCGTCATCGACATCGTGTCGCGGCCGGTCTCCTCGTCCTTGTCGAGCCAGAACGGGCGGTCGACGGGGATGAAGAGCTTGGAGGACTCCATGTAGTGCGTGCGCTCGATCGCCGTCCAGTGGTCGATCGGGAACAGCGAGTCGTCGCACGCGATCTTGGAGAGCAGCATCCAGGACTGCGCCGTGAAGATCGCGGCGCGGTAGGTGCGGATGTCGCCGGAGGCGTCGGTGACGGTGATGCGGTTGCCGGCGGTGCGGTGCAGGCGGGTCACCGCCGGGCGCGGGGTGCCGTCGTGCAGGGAGGACAGGGAGGTGCCCTGCGCCCAGTGGACGATCTTCTCCGGCTCGCGCTCCCACAGGCGCAGCGGCAGCTGCTGGGAGCCGCCGACGATGCCGCGGTGGTGGTCGTCCGCCTCGGTGTAGACGACGCGGAGGATCTCCAGGATGGAGTTCGGGAAGTCGGTGTCCCAGCCGCCGGTGCCGAAGCCGACCTGGCCGAAGATCTCGCGCTTGCGGAAGGACTTGAAGGCCTCCGACTCGCACAGGTAGCCGTAGAAGGTCTGGTTGTCGAGCTTCTCGACGAGCTTGGCCCAGATCTCCCGGATGCGCGGGACGTCCCGCTCGCGCATCGCGGTGTTCATGTCGGAGAAGTCGGCGCCCTCTTCGAGGCAGGCGTTCCACGCGTCGGCGACGTCCCGGTAGATCTGCGGGAGGTCGGCGATCGTCTCGGCGTAGTGGGTCTCGCCCTTGAGGTCGACGACCGTCGAGGGGGTGGCCTCGGCGAGCGGGTTCGGGAAGGGCTGGGTCTCCAGGCCGACGAGGTCGATGTAGTGCTGCAGGGCGGTGGAGGAGGGCGGGAAGCGCATGGCGCCCATCTCCGCGGTGAGGCCCTCGGTGCCCGGGCCCTCGAAGCCGACGGTGCGCAGGCGGCCGCCGATCTGGTCGGCCTCGTACACGACGGGCTTGAGGCCCATCTTCATCAGCTCGTAGGCCGAGATGATGCCGGACAGGCCGCCGCCGATGATCGCGACCTCGGTGCCGTGCTCGGTCGCCGGTATCTGGCCCAGGCCCGCCGGGTGGGCGAGGAAGTCGTCGTACGCGTACGGGAAGTCCGGGCCGAACATGGTGATCGGCGGCTGGCCGTCGCTGTGCGGGACGGCGGTGGTGGGCACCGTGGACGTCATGGGGTACGGCTCCTTGCAGGTG
>NZ_RPSE01000597.1:0-2581 GCF_003949955.1 Streptomyces sp. WAC05292 | reverse complement strand
ATCAGGGGGTGCCCGCGCCTTCGCCGGGGGGCGGCGCGCCGGGCAAGATCAACCTACCGCCGGGATTGCGCTGCGTTGCCGATGGATACGCTGCGTCACTCGAACGTGGGTGGCACACACCTGCGCACTCCTGCGCACACGACGGCGCACACCCGGCGCACACCCGGCGCACACCCGGCGCACCGCCGGGCCCGGCGACCACCTCGAGGCCCTGTCGGTTCCGGCTGGGAGGATCGCCGCATGAGCCACGCGATCCCGCTGCCGTCCGATCCGAGCAGTTCACAGGTCTACCCGGACTGGGTACAGGCGCACGACCCCGGCGCGGAGCCCGCCGCCCGCGCGCTGTTCGACGCCCTGTGCGCCGGCGCCCGGGCGGCGCACGCGAAGCCCGGCGCCTTCCTCGACGCGATGCAGTGGCAGGCCCGCCGGCTGCCCCCGCCCCATCTGCCCTGGTTCTGGGAGACGGTGGCGCACCGGCTGATCGCCGTCCACCCCCGCAGCGCCGCCCGCGCCCACACCCTCGCCCGCAAGGCGGAGCACGCGCACCGGCTGCCCGCGGACCCGGACAGGCACCGCGCCAACGTGCTGCTCCACGCCCGCCACGGAGCCCTGGCCGCCGCCGACCTGAGCGGGCACCAGCAGTGGCTCGCCGCAGTCCTGGAGCCCGCCGCCGCGCACGAGGAGTTCGCACGGGTCCTCGCCGCCTGGCCCGCGGCGTCCGCGGACCTGCCCGCCGACCTGGCCGCACGGGTGCGCGCCTCGGCGCGCGCCGCCGGGGCAGGCACCGCCGAGGACGCCCGGATCCTCGGCCCGCTCGTCGCCGCGGCGCGCGGCCGGGCCGTCCCCGACCGGCTGCTCCTCGCCCTCGCGAAGCTCCTGGCCGCCCACCCTCCCGGCGACGGGCTGTACGTTCCCCTCCTCGACCTGTTCCCCGAGTCCCGCGGCGACGCCGCACCCTGGCTGCGCCTCCTGCGGGACTCGGGGGCCGCCGCGGCGGCGGCCGCCGGCCGGGCCGTCCCCGAGGGCGGGCTCGCCGACTGGCTGCGCCGGTACGCCCGCGCGTACGGCCACCGCAAGGTCGCCGGCGGCGGTGTCGTGCGCCAGCCGGTCCCCGCCGAACTGCTGGAGCTCGTCCCCCTGTTCGCATCCCGGATCAAGGCCTCCGGCACCCCGGTGCGGCTGCACGAGGACCGCCACCGCCACCCGGGTCTCGACGCCGACCTCCTCGACGCCTGCCTCGCCGCGGGCATCGGCGTCGAGGATCCCGGGCCCGCCGTCCGCCTGGAGTTCTGGGGCGACCGCTCACGGCGGGACCTCGCCGCGCTCGCCGCCGACCCCGTCTTCGGCCCGCGTCTGGAAGGCACCGTGCACGCCGGGCTGCGCGGCGCCGGCACGGCCATCACCCGGCTCCCCGAGAACGCGGGCATCGCCGCCGAGGTGCACCACCGCATCGAGGGCCTCCTCGACGCGCTGCGCGGCGGCGGGCTCGCCGCCGCCGACGAGGCCGTGAACGAGCTGCGCGAGCTCCTCGACCGCCCCACCGCCACGGCTCTCGACGGCATCGAGGAGGCCCTGGCCGGCATCGACCTGACGGGCCCGCTGGCCCGAGCCCTGCACGCCGGACTGCCCGAAGAGCTCGGCTGGCCCGCCCTCGACGCCGCCGTGGCCGGCTTCCCGCCCGGCGAAACCCTCCAGGTGACCAGCACCTGGCCCGTACTGACCGTGTACGGCGCCGGCCGCGCCGTCGCCGTCGACCACGCGGGCGAGCGCGCCTCCTGCACCTTCCGGGTGCCCGCGGAGGCCCTCTCCCACTCCGTGCACCACGTCGGCGGCGACTTCCTCGTCGCCTGGAGCACCGACGAGCGCACGGCCCGCGGCGGGCACGCCTTCTGGGCCTCCCGCCCCGAGGACGTCTTCATCCCGGAGCACCGCTCGCGGCTGAGCCCGTACGGCGGCTTCATCCACGGCGGGCTCGGCTACCACTTCGAATCCGCCGACGGCACCGGCCGCCACGACGGCGAGCGCGTCCTGCGCCCCGGCGGCCGCGAGGGCATCGGCGGCCACGACCTGATGCTCGCCGACGGGCAGCGGCTGTGGAGCGCCCCCGTCTTCCACGCGGACCGCCGACGCGCCCCCGTCGACCCGCACACCGGCGTGCGCAGCGGCGACGGCCCCGCCCCGGGCATCGGCGCCTGGGGCGAGGCCCCCGACGGCTGGAAGGACTCCGAAAACCTCCGCACCCTGGCCGCCCTCCCCGAGGGGGCGCCGCCCTCCCCGCTCGGACAGGACGGCCGGCTCGCCGGCTGCCGCGTCCTGCACCGCACCCCGTGGAGCGGCCACTCGCCCCGCGAGTTCCGCCTGGAGTCCGCCGACGGCCGCCGGGCCGACTACCGCACCCGCACGTGGGGCCGGCGCCCGTGGGGCGTCCTCGCCCTGCCCGCAGGCGGCGAGGACGCCGTCCTGGTCGACGAGATCGCCGTACGCTGCCACTCCGCGGCCGACAACTCCCTGCTGTGGCAGGTCCGAGGCTTCCCCGGCGCCCCCGGCTCCGACTCCCGGGCCGCCACGACCGCCCCCACCC
>NZ_RPSE01000596.1:0-2583 GCF_003949955.1 Streptomyces sp. WAC05292 | reverse complement strand
CTCCCCCTCCCCCAGGCGGGCGGGCCGCGCACCCGTTCCCCCGGCGCGCGCCCGTCCCTAGACTTCCGTCGCATGCTGCGCGTACTGGCCGTCGACGACGAGAAGCCGCTCCTGGAGGAGCTGCTGTACCTGCTGCGCTCCGACGCCCGGGTGCTGAGCGCCGAGGGCGCCTCGGACGCCACCGGGGCACTGCGCCGGATCACCCGCGCGCTGGAGACCGGGCCCGACGGCCCGGACGGCATCGACGTCGTCTTCCTCGACATCCACATGGCCGGGCTGACCGGCCTGGACATCGCCCGCCTGCTGGCGGGCTTCGCGCGTCCGCCGCTCGTCGTGTTCGTCACGGCGCACGAGGGCTTCGCCGTGCAGGCGTTCGACCTCAAGGCGGTGGACTACGTCCTCAAGCCGGTCCGTCCGGAGCGGCTGGCCGAGGCCGTCCGCCGGGCCTGCGACCAGCTCGGGCGCACCGCGGCCCGCCCGGCGGAGGCCGGCGGCGGCCCGCCCGGCCCGGCCGCCGCCCCGGCGCGGCACGAGGCGGGGGCAGGGCCGGCGCCCGCCGGGAGCACCGCGGACCGGGCTGCGGAGATCGCCGTCGAGCTGGGCGGCGTGACGCGGTTCGTGCCCGTCGCCGACATCGCGTACGTAGAGGCCCAGGGCGACTACGCCCGTCTGCACACCGACGCGGGCAGCCACCTCGTACGCATCCCCCTGTCGACCCTGGAGGAGCGCTGGGCCGAGCGGGGCTTCGTCCGCATCCACCGCCGCCATCTGGTGGCGCTCGGCCGCATCGAGGAGCTCCGGCTGGACTCCGGCACGACCAGCGTGCGCGTCGGGTCGGCGCAGCTCCAGGTCAGCCGCCGCCACGCCCGCCAGCTGCGGGACCTGCTGATGCGCCGGGCGACGGGGTAGCCGGCCCGCCGGCGCCGGCGGGCCCGGGCAGGAGGAGGGCGGAGGCGGCGTGGACGGTCAGCCGGATCGGCAGGAACTCCGTCGCGTCCAGCCGCGGTTCGCCGGTCCCCGGGTTGAGCGCGTAGCGGGGGTGCGCCGCGGCGGCGACCTGCCAGCGGATCCGGTGGCCGGGCTCGAAGCGGTGGGCGGTGCTGCCCAGGGCGACGCGCACCGCGGCGGGGCGGTCCGGGTCGGCCCGGACGGGCGCGATGCCGTCGCAGACGTTCACGGAGCGGCCGTCGGGGGCGACGTCGCAGAGCCTGGCGAAGACGTCCGTGTGCCCGGTGTCGGTGGAGACCGTCATCCGGGCCGTGACGGGTCCGAGGATCTCCACGGCTTCCCGGAGCGGCGGTCCCGTGAACACCAGGACGTCCTCGCGGGCCTCCGCGGCGCGGGTGTCGCGGGCGCCGGCGGTGCGGGAGAGGAGGCGGCCGCCGACCGACGGGGCGGGGGCGTCGGGGTCGTGGCGCAGCGTGGCGAGCGGCTCCAGGCCGTCGGCGGGAGGGTACGCGCACAGGCCCCCGCCGGGCGCCGCGTACCAGGCGGTGGTGGCGGCCGGCTCGGCCGGCCAGTCGGCGAGGTCGCGCCACTCCTGCGCGCCGCCGGTGTGGACGCGGACCGGGGTGGGCCGCAGCGCCGAGGGGTCGTCCTGGAGGTGGGCGCGCAGCCAGGCGAGGGCGTCCGCGAACACATCGGGCAGGCCCCGGCCGAGGGCGGAGGCGTGGGTCCACGGCCCGACCAGCAGGCTCACGTCGCAGCCGGCCCGGCTCAGGCGCCGGTACTGCTCCAGCGACTGCTCGGCGAGGACGTCGTGCCATCCGGTGACGAGCGCGGTCGGGACGGTGACGCGGTCCAGGGAGGGAGCGAGGTCGGCGCCCTCCCAGAAGGCGTCGTCCGGGTCGGGCCGGTCCATGGCCTCCTCCAGCCAGGGGATCTCGCCGAGGGCGTCCCGGTGGGCGCCGCGCAGGGGGCGGGCGGTGGTGACGGCCCCCAGCCGGCGCTGCAGCCGGAGCATCGCCCCGACCAGCGCGAGCACGCCCCGGTGCTGGTGGGCCATGGCGGTCCCGCCGGCCAGCATCGTGTCGAGGTTCGGGACACCGCCGGCGTGGTAGCAGCCGTGCGGGTCGTGCAGGCCGAGCTGGACGACCATCGCCTTCAGCTCGGGCGGCGGGTCGAGGGCCAGGGCCCACTGGGTGTAGCCGAGGTAGCTGGGGCCGATCGTGGCGAGCCGCCCGTCGAACCAGGGCTGTGCGCGCAGCCACTCGACGGCGGCCTGCCCGTCGGCGGGTTCGTTGCGCCAGAGGTGGAAGGTGCCGCCGGAGCCGCCGGTGCCGCGGCAGCTCTGCACGACGACGTGGAAGCCCTGCTCGGCGAAGAGCAGGCCGTACAGGGGGGACCAGGGCAGGCCCCTGCCGTACGGGGTGCGGACCAGCAGCGTCGGGAAGCCGCCCCGCTCGCGCGGGAAGTAGTGGTCGGTCAGGAGCGGGCTGCCGTCGGCGGCGGGCACCGGCAGGCCCGGCTCCCACCCGACGGCGTGGCGGCGCGGCGGCAGGCCGCGCCAGGTGCCGCGCATCAGCCGGGCGGAGAGCGGCGGCCTGCCGGGGGGCGGCGTCCAGTGGTGCCGTGTGCGGGGGC
>NZ_RPSE01000595.1:0-2591 GCF_003949955.1 Streptomyces sp. WAC05292 | reverse complement strand
GCCATCCGACGCCCGTGTCAGCGCACGCCCGCCTCGCCCACCCCTCCCGCCGTATCCGCCGGCCCGGCGGCCGGAGGCCGGACGCGCAGGTGGGGACGGAGAGGTGACGTGCGGAAGTCCGTGCGGTGCGCGCCCCGCCGTCGAGCTGCGAACCGCCGGCCGGCGCTCCGTCTCCCGCTCCGGGTGAGCCGGGGCGCTGCCGCGATGCCGGCTCACGGGGCGGTGGAGGAAGGCAGCGTGGTGCCCGGGGCGCCGGGCGGCCAGGACCGGGGCGCGGACGAAGCCCCTCCTGCACCCCGCGGTTCGGGCCGCGGTCCGCACGCCGGGCCCGGCGGCACTTCAGCCTGGCTGCCCGGACCGGAACCCGGCGTCCGAGGGGCCGGGTGACCGGGTGGTAGCGGTTGCGGTGCCAGGGGCGGCGTGTGGAATCCCGGCGGTGCGGCGACCCCGGCCCGGACCGGGGCCCGAGCGCGGACGCAGGCCCGACACCCCCACGCCCGCCCGTTCGCCCCGCAGGGCGTTCGCCCGACCCGGCCGACCCGGCCGACCCGGCCGACCCGGCCGACCCGGCCGACCCGGCCGACCCGGCCGACCCGGCCGACCCGGCCGACCCGGCCGACCCGGCCGACCCGGCCGACCCGGCCGACCCGGCTCGGCCCTGCGGTCCGGCGGGCCGGCGGTGGGTCACAGGGCGAGGCTCATCAGGACGTCGTCCCGGTCGTCGCCCGGAGCCACCCGCAGCGCCCCGGGCCAGCGGCCGACCTCCTGCCAGCCCAGCCGCCGGTAGAACGCCTCCAGGCCGCACCCGGACCGCACGCTGAGGTGCAGCCGTTCCACTCCCATCGCGCCGCGGGCCACGGCGGCCGCGGCGGTCATGAGGGCGCTTCCCGTGCCGCGGCCCCGGAAGCGCGGGTGGGTCTGGACGTGGTTGACCACCGCGCAGTGGGCGACCAGCGGGTGGGGGTCGCGGCGCAGGACGAGCCACCCGGCGAGCGCCCCGTCGACCCGTACGGCGGCGAGCAGTCGGCACCGCGCCGGGTGCAGCCCGCCGAGGAGGCGCTCCACCTCGGGCGCGACTGCGAAGGCGGCCACGGGCGGCATGGGCATGCCCGGCGTGATCACGGCGCCGCCGGAGTTCACCACGGCCGCCCAGCAGTCGGCGAGTTCGCGGGCGAAACCGGGCGGGACGCCGTCCGGACTGGTCAGGTGCACGATCTGGACCAGCCGGCCGGGGCGGTCCCCGACGCCGGCGCCGGGGGTCTGCGGATCGGCCATGTGCGCTCCGAGCCGGCGGTGCGGGCGCCCCGGCCGCGGGCGTGCCGGCCCGTCCGCGGCGGTCCCGCCGACTGGCCCGGCGCGGACCCGTGAGGACTACCCGCAGCAGGGCGGCCCCGACACGTTGCGGGCCGCCGGAGGGTGCGTGGGCGCGGTGCGGCCGCGGCGCGTGTCAGTCGTGCGGGGCCTCTCCGCTCACGCGGTGGTCGGCGTGGCTGAGCGCCTCCAGGACCAGCCGCCGCAGGTGTCCGTCGGTCAGCCGGTAGTGGACGTACCGACCCTCCTTCCGGGCCTCCACCAGCCGCGCGAGCCGCAGCTTCGCCAGGTGCTGGCTGACGGCCGTACGGGAGGCGGCGCACTGCTCGGCCAGCGAGCCCACATCGGACTCGCCTTGTGCGAGCAGCCACAACAGGTGCAGGCGCGTGGCGTCGGACAGCAGGGCGAACACGGCCGCCGCCTCGGCCAGCCGCGCACCGTCCGGCGCCCGAAGGTGCGAGGTGTCGGCAGGTGGCAGCGGATTGCTCGGAGGCATGGGGACAGCCTAGGGGCCCGTCCCCGACGAGGTGACGCCCGGCCCGCGGCCCGGGCCCGCACTACGCGCCCGCGGCACCCGGCACCCGGCGCACGGCCCAAGCGGCCCCGGCACCCGACGCGCGGCCCGGGCGGCCCTGGCACCCGACGCGCGGCCCGGGCGGCCCTGGCACCCGATGCGCGGTCCGGGCGGCCCTGGCACCCGGCGCGCGGTCCGGGCGTGCGGCACCCGGCGCGCGGCCCAAGCGGCCCCGGAACCCGATGCGCGGTCCGGATGGCCCTGGCACCCGATGCGCGGTCCGGGCGTGCGGCACCCGGCGCGCGGCCCGCGGCTCCGGCTCCCGCGGTGCGGCCCGGCACAGGCGCACGGCCGAGGCCCGCGGCTCCGGCACCCGCGGTGCGGCCTCGGCCCGAAGGCGTACGGCCCAAGCGCCCGGCCCCCGGCACCCGGCGTGCGGCCCAGGCCCAGGCCCGGGCCCGGCCCCCGGCGCCGGCGTGCGGCCCTGGCTCGCACCCCGGCGCCGGGCGTGCGCCCAGGCCCGCGACAACCAGCCCGTTCCGGCCCGCAGCCCGCGTGCCTGGCGCGCGGCCTCGGCGCCCGCTGTGCGGCCTGGGCGTGCGGCAGCCGGCGTGCTGCCCGGCACCAGGCGTGCGGCCCGCGGCGCACACCCGGCCCGCCGACCCGACACCAGGCGCACGGCCCAAGCCCGCGACAACCAGCCCGTCCCGGCCCGCAGCCCGCGTGCCTGGCGCGCGGCCTCGGCGCCCGCTGTGCTGCCCGGCAT
>NZ_RPSE01000594.1:0-2586 GCF_003949955.1 Streptomyces sp. WAC05292 | reverse complement strand
CGGTCACGGCGGCGGGCTCGTCCGGCGCGGTGGCGGCCGCGGCGAGCGCGGCGGGCGTGCGGTGCTCGAACACATCGCGCGGGCTGATGGCCAGTCCCCTTTCACGGGCCCGGGTGGCGACGGCGATCGAGGTGAGGCTGTCGCCGCCGAGCATGAAGAAGTCGTCGTCGGCGCCGATGCCCTCGACGCCGAGGACCTCGGTGAAGATCCGGCAGAAGGCGGTCTCCCCCTCGGTGGAGGGGGCGCGCCCGCCGGCCCGGGGCGCGAGTTCCGGCGCCGGCAGGGCGTTCTGGTCGAGCTTTCCGCTGGGCGTCAGTGGCAGCTCGTCCAGGGTGGCCACGGCGGCGGGCAGCATCGCCGCGGGCAGGGCCTCGGCGAGCGCGGCGAGCAGGGCCGCCCCGTCCGGGGAGGTGCCGGGCGCGGGGACGGCGTAGCCCAGGAGGGCTCCGTCGCGGACGATCACGGCGGCGCGGGCGACGCCCGGCAGGGCGGCCAGCGCGGCCTCGATCTCGCCGAGTTCGATGCGGTTGCCGCGGATCTTGACCTGGCGGTCGGTGCGGCCGAGGTACTCGACGGCCCCGTCGGGGCGGCGGCGTACGAGGTCGCCGGTGCGGTACATGCGCTCGCCGGGCCCGCCGAACGGGTCGGCGGTGAAGCGCTCGGCGGTCAGGGCGGGCCGGCCGTGGTAGCCGCGGGCCAGCTGGACGCCCGCGAGGTACAGCTCGCCGGGCACCCCGTCGGGCACGGGCCGCAGGAACGGGTCGAGGACGTGCAGGCGGGTGTTCCAGACGGGCCGCCCGATGGGGACGGCGAGCCCGGTGCCGCCCTCGTACGGGAAGTGGGTGACGTCGACGGCCGCTTCGGTGGGCCCGTACAGGTTGTGCAGCGGGACGGGGCCGCCCGCGGAACCGGAGGTGAGCTCCCACCAGCGGCGGGCCTCGGCGCCGGTGAGCGCTTCGCCGCTGCAGAACACGCGGCGCAGGGTCGCCGCCCAGCCGGGCGGGCCCGCGTCCTCCATGACCTGGGTGAAGGCGGCCAGCATCGACGGGACGAAGTGCAGGGTCGTGATCCGGCGTGCGCTGATCAGCTCGGCGAGGTAGGCGGGGTCGCGGTGGCCGTCGGGGCGGGCGAGGACGACGGCCGCGCCCGCGGTGAGCGCCCAGAAGAACTCCCACACGGAGACGTCGAAGCCGGACGGGGTCTTCTGGAGCACCCGGTCGTCGGGGGCGAGCCGGTACGCGTCCTGCATCCAGGCGAGCCGGTTGACGATGGCGCGGTGGGTGACGGCGACGCCCTTGGGGCGGCCGGTGGAGCCGGAGGTGTAGATGAGGTAGGCGGGGTGGTCCGGTCCGGCCGCGGCCCCGGCGGGCGCGTGGTCGGCGGGCTCGTCCAGGTCGTCCCGGCCGAGGACGACGAGGTCGAGGCCTTCCGCGCCGGGCAGCCGGCGGGCGGCCTCCGGGGTCGTGACGACGGTTCGCGCGCCGGAGTCGGCGAGCATGTACGCGACGCGTTCGGCCGGGTAGTCCAGGTCGAGGGGCAGGTAGGCGGCGCCGGCCTTGAGGACGCCGAGGAGGGCGACCATCAGCTCGGCCGACCGGGGCACTGCGACGGCGACGTACTCCTCCGGTCCGGCGCCGCGGGCCCGCAGCCGCGCGGCCAGGGCCTCGGCGCGGCGGCCGAGTTCGGCGTACGTGAGGGTGGTGTCCCCGAACAGGACGGCCGGGGCGTCCGGGGTGCGGGCCGTCTGCTCGGCGATCAGCGACACCAGGGTGGCCTCGGGGACGTCGCGGGCGGTGGCGTTCGCCGCGGCGAGGGCGGCGCGCTCCCGGTCGGAGAGCACGCCCGTACGGGCGGTCGTGCGCTCGGGCTCCTCCACGAGGGTGCGCAGGAGCGCGGTGAAGCGGCGGGCGAGGACGGCGACGGCCGGCCCGTCGAGGCGGGCCGCGTCGTGCTTGAACCGCAGCAGCAGGCCCTCGCCCGGCTCGACGACGAGCGCGAGCGGGTAGTGCACGGCGTCGAACACCTCGGCTCCGGTGATCCGCAGGCCGCCGGGGTCCGTGCCGTGCGAGGGGTCGCCGGTGGGGAAGTTCTCGAAGACGACGAGCGTGTCGAAGAGCTCCCCGCCGCCCGCGAGGCGCTGGATGTCGGCGAGGCCGAGGTGCTGGTGGTCGAGGAGGCCGGCGTGCTCGTCCTGGACGCGGGCCAGCAGGCCGGCGAGCGTCTCGTCGGGGCGCAGGGCCACGCGGGCCGGGACGGTGTTGATGAACAGGCCGACGGCTGACTCCAGTCCGGGGACCTCGGTGGTCCGGCCGGAGACGGTGGTGCCGAAGACGACGTCCCGGCTGCCGGTGAGCGCGCCCAGCAGCAGCGCCCACGCGCCGTGGACGACGGTGCCGAGGGTGAGGCCGCGGCCGCGGGCGAAGGCGTGCAGGGCGGCGGTGAAGTCCTCGGGCAGGCGGGTGTCGACGCGCCCGGGCCGGGCGGGAGCCTGCCGGCCTCCCCCGGCTCCGGTGGTCGGGGCGAGCCGGGTGGGCCCGTCCAGCCCGGCGAGGGCGGTGCGCCAGGCGTCGCGGGCGGCGTCCCGGT
>NZ_RPSE01000593.1:0-2607 GCF_003949955.1 Streptomyces sp. WAC05292 | reverse complement strand
GAAGGTGACCCGGCCGTCGGCGGTGGCGACGGCGGGCGGGGGGTGGCCGGCGCGGGCGATGGTGCAGCCTCCGGACGCGGGGTCGTGGACGGCGTACACGCAGGTGGCCATCTCGTCGGCGCCGAGGTCGGCGACGACGGCGTCGAGGGAGCGCAGCAGCAGGTCGGGGGGCACGCCGTGGCGGGCGAGGGTGCGGACTGCGGTGCGGAGCTGGCCCATGACGGCGGCGGCGTGGACGCCGTGGCCCATGACGTCTCCGATGACGAGGCCGGTGCGGCCGCCGGGGAGGCGGATGGCGTCGTACCAGTCGCCGCCGACGTCGTGGTCGCTTGCGGGCAGGTAGCGGCCGGTCAGTTCGAGTCCGCTGACGTCGGGCAGGGTGCTGTTGGTGAGGCTGCGCTGGAGGGTGAGGGCGGCGCGCCGCTGGTTGGTGTACATGCGGGCGTTGTCGATGTTGAGTGCGGCGCGGGCGACGACCTCGTCGATGAGGATGCAGTCCTGTTCGTCGAAGGGTTCGCGGGTGGCGAGCCGGGTGACGGTGACGGCGCCGAGGACGGTGCCGCGGGCGACGAGCGGGATGAGGCGGGCGGAGCCGAGGCCGGCGAGGTAGGTGCGCAGGGCGTCGGCGCGGGGGTCGGGGATGAGGGCGGGGATGTCGGAGCGGTAGAGGTTCATGGGCCGGCCGTCGGCGATGACCTGCTCGTACACGGTCCCGGCGGGGATCTTGAAGGTCTGGCCGGGGTGGAGCCTGCTGGTGGGGGCTCCGGGGTCGGGGAAGACGGCGGCGAGGCGGCGCAGGACGCCGCGGTGGGTGCCGGCTCCGTCCTCGTCGAGGACGGCTTCGAGGAGCTGGACGTCGGCGGAGTCGGCGAGGCGGGGGACGAGCACCTGGGCGATCTCCTCGGCGGTCTGCCGCAGGTCGAGGGTGGTGCCGATGCGGGTGCCGGCCTCGGCGAGGACGGCGAAGCGGCGGCGGGCCCGTTCGGCGTCGAGTTGGGCCTGCTGGCTGTCGGTGATGTCGATCAGGGAGGCGATGAGGCCGAGGGCGCGGCCGGATCCGTCGAGGAGGGGGGCGTAGGAGCAGGACCAGGTGCGGTCGTGGTCGGGGTCGGCGGGGGTGCGGCCGGTGCGGCGGACGTCGACGACGGCGGTGCCCCGTTCGAGTACCTGCTGCATGGTCGCCTCCAGGGCGGCGGCGTTGACGCCGGGGACGACCTCGGTGAGGCGTTTGCCGAGGTGGTCGGCGGGGCTGACGCCGTTCATGCGGGCGAGGGCGTCGTTGACGCGCAGGAACCGCAGGTCGGGGCCGAGGGTGGCCAGCCCGATCGGCGACTGCGTGAACAGGCTCTGGAGGGCGGCGAGGGAGTCCCGCATGCGCAGGACCTCGCTGGTCTCCACCGCGATGAGGAGGGCGCCGGTGCGGCCCTGCCGGTCGACGGCGGGGACGATCCACATCTCCATGGTGACGCGGTGCCCGTCGCGGTGGCGGACGGGCAGGGTGCCGACGACGGTCTCGCCGGCCTGGACGCGCCGGGTGAGCTGGCGGGCCAGTTCGCGGTTGGTGTCGGGGACGAGGACGTCGGCGCCCGACCGGCCGAGGATGTCCTCGGGGCGGTGCCCCAGCAGGTCCTGGGCGGCGAGCGACCATTCCACGACGCGCCCGTCGGCGTCCTCGCGCCACAGGGCGATCGGCAGCAGCTCGCGGAGCACGCCTGCGTATCCGACCGCCGCGGTGGGCCGGTCCGGGCCCCCGCTCGCCGCCTGCTTCGTGTCCACCCTCACCGACCTCACCCCGGAGGGTCCGATTAGTACCGAATTCACCCTATCCGAGGCTCAGGGTGGAGGCTCTGTGCCGCGGGCCGTACGGGCCTGCTCGCGCGGGTACAGCCACGGCAGCGCGAAGGTGGTCCACAGCAGCACCGCGTACAGGACGAGCACGCCCCACCAGCCGCCGAGGGGGCCCCGCCCGAACTGCACCAGGGCGGCCGCCGCGCCCCCGGCCAGCGCCACCGGCGGCAGCAGCGGCCACCTGCCGGCCCCGGGGGCGAGGAGGGCCGCGGCGGCGAGGGCGGAGCAGGCCCCGACGAGCACCGTCCGCTCCGCCGGTCCGAGGCCGGGGGTGTGCACGCCGTGCAGGAATCCGAGGGCGATCGGCGGGAGGGCGGCCGCCGCGAGCGGCAGCGCCGTGCGGGCGGGGGGCGGCAGGCTCCCCGGCAGGGCCTGCCGTACGCAGCGGGCCAGGGCGAGCGCGGCGTACAGGCAGATCGGGACGTGCGGGAGCAGCGAACCCCACCGGCCGGTCGCGAAGGCGGTGGCGAGCCACAGCAGCACGGCGGCGGCCAGGGTGCTCCACGGCGCCAGCACCGCGCTGAGCGGTGGCGTCCACAGGAGCGGTTTCAGCAGCCCGAGCACGCCCTGCGGCAGGCGGCTCCAGCGGCGGCCGGCCGGCTGGACCGCCGGCCAGGCGAGCAGCCCGGCGCGCAGCGCCGCCCGGCGGGGGTCCGGGGCGCGCAGCAGCCCGCCGACGGTCTCGGACCCGGTGGCGGCGAAGGCGTCGAGGGCCTCCTCGAAGCGCTCCGGGTCGAGGGGCGGCGGGTCGGGCAGGGG
>NZ_RPSE01000592.1:0-2612 GCF_003949955.1 Streptomyces sp. WAC05292 | reverse complement strand
CCCGCGGCCGCACCCCCCTGTTCGACCAGTACGAAAGCGACGACCGCCCCCGCGCCGCCAACGAATGACACCCGCAGCACCGCCCCCGGGAACGGATTTTGGTGCTGCGACGCGGGGATGCTAATGTTTCACACGTCGCAAGGGCCTGTGGCGCAGTCTGGTAGCGCACCTCGTTCGCATCGAGGGGGTCTGGGGTTCAAATCCCCACAGGTCCACAAACGACAGTTCGCGAGTAGCTCTCGTGAGCGTCATGAGATCCCGCCCGATCGAAAGATCGGGCGGGATCTCGGCGTTTCCGGGTCCTGTTCGAGGCGTGTCTGAACGAGGTCGAGCTGCGGGCGGGTGCCTGGCGGTCGTCGGCCTGAAGTTTCGGGGGGACGCCGCGTCGGGTGGTCGTGAGGCCGGTCCGGCGATGAGGGCGACTTCATGAGTGGTCGCGGTCGCTCGGGCTCCGGTCGCCTGGTGCCAGCTGAAGACCATGTGCAGGTCGATGCCGCAGCTCATCAGCCTGAGCAGAATGGTCTGCGCGGCCCGTCCCTGGGACAGCCGCTTCGTGGGTCGGAGATGGCGATGTCGTGGCTCTTGGGCCTGCCGTTGAGACCTTCGATGTTTGCCCGCTCGGGCCGTAGGCGTCCTGTAGGTGGGGTGGAGGTAGTAACGGTCTTGGCGGAACTTCTCGAGCCTGCCGAGGTCACCGGGCCGGATGGTGATCGTGGGCTTCTGACGGATCCGCGGCAGCTCGCTCTCGGGCAGGGGCCGCAGGCGTTCGCCTTCGGGGATTGGGACGGGGGGTTTGGCCGGCCAGCGAAGGTGACGTCGAAGGTGTCCAGTGCGGCCTTCCAGCACATGGTCCAGCGGGCCTGGCCCTCGGCTTGGGCACGGGACACCAACTCGTCGATCAGCCGGTCATCCACCGCCTCGACGGCTGCGGCTCAGAGTGCTCGACGGCCCCGGTCACGTTCACTGGTCATTGGTGCATCTTCCTCAAGCGGGAGTACACCGAACGTTCAAAGTCCCCTGCCGAAATCATCACTACTGGTGTCCAGGATGCGGCGCACTTGCACGGCGAGGTGATCTCGGTGCCGGGCAAGTGCGGGGTGTTCCGCGACGATGAGCGCGGCGAGGCCGGCCGCTTCGCGTACGTCCTCGCGACTGTCTCGCAGGAATGCGCGACGGCTTGAAAAAGCATCGGGCGCAGGTCCCCAAAGGCCGCAACGGTGGTGACGCGGGCGAGGAAGGCGACATACATGGCGACGGGCGCGGTGGCTTCGTAGATGGTGTTCTGATGGCCGACCAGCTCAGTCGGTAGCCCTGGGATGCCCCGTGCCTGCGAAGGTGATCCAGCAGGTGTCGCGAGCGATGTCCAGGAGGTACCAGATGCGGCCGCCACCAGTCACCTCGATCTGCCACTGCTCGCAGGTCTGTCCGCGATGGGTTCCGTGCGCCAGACCGCCCTCGAGGCGGTGGTGTCGGGGTGTCTCAGTGGCCGGCCTGGGGGCGGTGCGCATGGTGATCCAGGCGCGGTAGGTATTTTCACGAGCCTGCTGGGCGAGGCTCTCCCACCCTTTGGCCGAGGCCGCGTCGGCGAAGCGGACTTCCCAGTGGCCGTCGGGCGCCGGGGGCGCGGCGCGGTCGCCGCGACCCGGGGTCATGCGACGCCCCGAGGGTCCGGCACCGCGCCGTAGTCTTCGCTGTGGTCTTGGGACAATGCGGCCAGCAGTTCGGGGTCGGAGTAGACCTCTGCGGTGTGTTGCCAGGCGATGAGCAACTGGGCGACGGACGCGCTGTTGCCGAGCGAGTCGGCAGCCCGCATGGTGTCCACGAGTTCGACAGCGAAGGCGTGGAGATCGGGCTCGGGCAGGAAGCGGACCCACGGGAATGCGTCCGGCAGTATGTCGAGGAGTAGTTCCATGCTGCCCGGCTCACGGCGCGCCATCGCGGCCAGCATCCGGGTTGCTGCCGACACCACTGTCTGGTCCTGCTCGGCCCGGGCTGCGGTGGTGAGGACCAGGTCCTCGCCGTCTCTGCGGTGCAGGAGCAGCCTCGGCGACTCCTGGAGCCGGGCCAGCGTCTGCTTGTTCTTGTTCACCAGCTCGGAGAAGTTCACGGCGTTCTCGATACCCATAACTTTGAAATTACTTCGAAACTCGCGCGGGCGCCATCACCCGGAAGAGGGGCGCAGGGCGCGGCCCAGTCGCGCACACCTTGCGAGCGGCCGAGCAGCGGCGACCGCTTCGTTCCCTGGCGGCTGGGGAACGACAGCGCTGACCTCGCCGGGTACGGCGCCGCACCTCGGGCCGCTGTCGGTGGTCCCGGACAGGATGCCCGGGCCGCTGTTGCCGAGTCCTGCCCGAGATGCCGCCACGAGCGGGGACGTCCCGTGGACCTGATCGGCCCGTGGTGCACCTGGTCAGCAGCGGTAGCCAGCGGATCCGAGCGCGCCCGTGGCCGTGCCGGCGGTCGGGGCGGCCGTGCAGCACCGTTGGCGGGGCGTCACTTGTGTTTTAGGGGGAGGGTTTTCGTTCCTTCCCGCCTTGGGAGTGGTCACGTGTTGCGAGGGGGTCTGTGCGGTCCGTTTTGGGCGGGGCGGTGTTTGCTGATGGGTTGAGGGG
>NZ_RPSE01000591.1:0-2632 GCF_003949955.1 Streptomyces sp. WAC05292 | reverse complement strand
AGCAGGGGCCGGGTGGCTGTGGAGGTGCCGCCCGTGCCGGCGGGGCTACAGGCCGTTGACGCGGGCCATGCGGTCCACGCCGAGGGGGCGGAAGTCGGTGGCGGCGGCGCGGGCCTTGCGGCCGACCCGCGCGTACTGGCGCCGCACCTGTGCCATGAGCCGGCGGCTGCGCAGAGCCATCTCCAGCTCGAAACGGGTGCGCGGGTCGCGCAGTCCGGGGCCGAAGAGCTTCTCCAGCTGCCGCATCCGGTAGCGGACGGTCTGCGGGTGGACGCTCAGGGCCTTGGCGGCCTCGGGGGCTCCTCCGCCCTCCAGCCAGGCGAGGAGGGTGACTTCGAGCCGCTCGCTCTGGCGCGGCGTCAGATCGGCCAGCGGCCGGAGCCAGCGGGCGGCCAGGGCGTGCGCGAGGGGTTCGTCCTGGAGCAGGAGGAGGGTGGAGAGGTGGTCGTCGACGAAGAGGGGGCGGCCCTCAGGCCCGGGCCGGTGGGGGGCGAGGGCCAGCAGGCGCAGGGCCCAGCGCAGCGAGTGGCTCGTCTCGCGCGGTGCGACGGGATGGCCCACGGCCGCGAACCGGCCGCGCAGCAGGGACTCCAGCGCGGTGCGGGTGTCGGGGTCCTCGGGACTGGGGACGAGGAGGCACGGCTGGCCTCCGACCATGCCGGCCAGGGCGTCGCCGAGGGAGGCGGCCAGCTGCTGGGTCTCGCCCGGCGTCGCCAGCGCGATGGCCCGTATTTCGGGGGGAAGGGGCCAGCCGGCGGCGCGGGCGAGCTCCGACAGAGCGATTTCAGCCATGGGCATGTCACTTGTGAGAGCGGAGAAGAGCTCCCTCCGCGCCCGTTCGCAGGCACTGCCCGGGCCGTCCGAGGCGACTACCGTCAGCGGGCCCGTCCGCGTCCGGTACGAGCCCTGGCGGGGGATCCGGTCCAGGACCGGATCCGTACCCCCGCCGTGCAGTCCGGGCCCGCGGAGGGAGCTTCCGGGGAGCCCGGCGGCCGCGTCCAGGGCCGCCACGTCGAGGTCGGCGTCCTCGTCGGGGTCGATCCCCGTACGGCCGTCCTCGTCGGTGTCGTCGTCGACGTCCGGATGCCCGGCGGGCGTGCCGTACGGGCCGGCCCTGACCGGCTCGGGGCCGCCGTCGGGCGCGGTGCCGTGCGCCTCCGCCCCCTCCTGGGGGCGTGTCAGCGGCTCGCGGTACCCGAGCGCCGTCAGCAGGGCAGCTTCGACCTGTGCTCTGACCACCTCGTCGTCGAGGTCATCCACCAGCGCGGCGAAGCCGGGGATGCCGTCCCTCAGCTCCTCCACCATCCCGGATGCCAGCGCGGGGAGTTCCCGGCGCAGGACCCGGGTCCACTCGCCGCGCGGTCGGGCCCAGATACGGTTCAGCAGTTCGCACATCGTTACCTCGTTCATGCCGGGGTAAGGCCTGCCCCGAGGGGAAGGTGACAGGCCCGCGTCGAGCCGCCCCCTGCCCGTACCGACTTTGCGGACGGGGCAGTTGAGCACCTCGTACACCCTCCAGGAGGGCGTCAACCACTTGCGGTCCCGCGGCTTTGCCTCGATTTTGCCGACGGGGACGTGTGGCGGCCGACCAGGCGTGACCGGGGGGCCGCCGCACCGTTGGAAGGGAATCTTCCGGGGACGTTCGTCGCGGCGGCGCCACACGCACAAGAACTTGTCACGATTCGATAAATACTGTGGAGGCGTTGCGAAGGTCCACGATGCTTCTGCACTCCGGCCCCCCGCTCCCGGCCGGCGAGGCCCATCTCCCGCCCGCCGCGGAGCAGTTCCGTCGACCACCCCGGGCGCCGAGTGCGAAGTGGAGTGCCTCGGGCCCGGCGTATGGGAGAACCCGATGCCCCTGTCCCAGACCCGCGCGCCCCGCTCCCACCGGGCCCGCCGGACCAGACGCCACGCCGGCGCGGCCGCGGCCGCGGCAGCCGGACGGCGGGCGGTGCGCCGACCTCCGCTGCTGTCCCCCGCAGGAGGCCCCCGCCCCGCCACCCTGGCCCTCGGCGCGCTCGCCGCCCTCCTGGCCCTCGGCGTCGCCGCCCGGGCCGGCGCCCTCACCAACCTGTGGGAGTTCCTGGACTACGGGGCGGGCGTCCTCTCGCTCGTCTCCCTGACCTCCGCCGTCCTGTGGGGCCTCGCCGCCACCGACCGCGTCCTGCTCACCTCCGGCCACCGGATCGTCGCCCAGGGCGTCCACCGCGGACTCGCGGTCGCCGGCCTCGGCTTCCTCGCCCTGCACGTCTGGATCAAGATCGCCGAATCCCGGACGGACGTCGGCTCCGTCCTCATCCCCTTCACCGACGACAGCCAGCCGGTGCTGATCGGACTCGGCAGCCTCGCCGGGTACTTCTTCGTCAGCACGGCCGTCTCCGGCGCCGTCCGCAGCGCGTTCGCCACCAAGGGCCGCTCCCGCTGGTGGCGGGCGCTGCACGTCGGGGCCTACCCCGCCTGGGGGGCGTCCCTCGTGCACGGGCTCAAGGCCGGCCGCCCCGCCAGCGGCTGGGTCACCGCGGCGTACGCCCTCTGCCTCGTCGCGGTCGCCACCCTGCTCGTCCTGCGCATGCGGGAGCGGATGCGCACCGAGCGGGCCGGCCCCGCCGCCGCGCAGCCGCAGTCCGCCCCC
>NZ_RPSE01000590.1:0-2671 GCF_003949955.1 Streptomyces sp. WAC05292 | reverse complement strand
CCCTCCACCCGCCGGCGCACCTCGCCCTGCGGCACGGGGGGCAGCCCCAGCCCGGCCCGCAGCTCCCGCGCGGCCTCGGCGTGCATCCGGTCCACGACGCGCACGGCCAGGCGGCCCATGGCCCGGTTCCCCCAACCGCCGAGCGGGCGGCCCGCGGACATCACGGGCGGGAAGGCGGAGGTCGGTGCCACCGGCTGGAGGTAGGCGCCCAGCGCCGGCACCTCCAGCGCCTCGGCCAGGTGCCAGCCGAGCGGGGCCGTCGTCGTCGACAGCAGCAGGGCGTCCGCGCCCGGCTCCGCGGCCCGTACGAGGCCCTGCCCCAGCTCCCGTATGAACGCGGCGGCCCTGCGCATCAGCTGCCCGCGCCCGCCCGGCCGTGCGCCGCCGCCGCCCCCGCCCGGCTCCCTACCGACGAGGCCGGGACGCGCGGGGGTGCGCCAGTCGACGGGCAGGCCGCGGAACTCCAGCCCCGCCCGCTCCGCCGTGCCGGCGAACCCCTCGGGTGCGGCCAGGGCGACGTCGAAGCCCGCCGCGCGCAGCCGCGCCCCCAGGCCGGTGTAGGGGGCGACGTCCCCGTGGGACCCGGCCGCCAGGATCAGCACCCTCACCGCGACCGCATCCTCTCCGCGTTGGCGCGGACGGCGTCGCGCAGGTAGCGGTCCAGGCCCGGCCTCTGCTCGGGCGGCGGGACGACCAGGGCGAACGCCCGCGGGTCCTCCGTGTACTCGTCCGCGATCCGGCAGTGCGTCTCCGGCGGGCAGGGCGTGAACCAGCGGCCGATGTGGCCCCGGTGCTCCTCGGCCACGTCCATGGCCCGCTCGCTGTCCGCGGTGGCGCCCTCCTCGAAGGCCTGCAGGAGCGAGCGACGCCATTGGGCGGCCTCGGCCATGATGGCCCGCCAGTCCTCCTTGGTGTGGGCGGCGGCCCGTGCCATCGCCTCCCGGTGGCCCGCGCTGTCTCCCCACTTCAGGTGCGCGTCGGTGGCGTAGCTCAGGTCGAAGGCCACGTCGCCGAACACGTCGAAGCGCTCCTCGGGCGTCAGCCGCACCCCGGTGCGCTGCACTTCGATGGCCCGCTCGGCCACTTCCACGAGCCGGTTCAGCCGGTCGACCTGCTCCTTCAGCGCCCGGTGCCGCTCCCGCAGGTACGCGAGGGGGTCCGCCTCCGGGTCCGCGAGGAGGGTGCGGATCTCCTCCAGGGAGAAGCCCAGTTCGCGGTAGAAGAGGATCTGCTGGAGCCGGGCCAGGTCGGCGTCGCCGTAGAGCCGGTAGCCCGCCGGGCTGCGCTCGCCGGGCGTCAGCAGTCCCGCCTTGTCGTAGTGGTGCAGGGTGCGTACGGTCACCCCGGCGAATCCGGACACCTGTCCGACCGAGTAGCTCATGGGAGGCCCTTTCGTCGGCCCCAGCGTGCAGCCTGACGCCGCGTGAGGGTCAACCCGCGGGCCGGGGCCGGGCCGCGAAGGGGCCGCCGGCGCCGAAGGCGATCCGCGCGAAGCGCTCGCCGATGAGCCGGTGGGCCGCCGCGTCCGGGTGCAGGTTGTCCGGCAGCGGCAGCGCCGCCTCGTCGGCCGGGCCGTACAGGGCGAGGCCGTCCAGGTGGTGGAGGTGCGGGTCGGCTGCGGAGCGCTCGCGGACGACGCGGGCCAGCTCCTCCCGTACGACGGCCAGCGTCAGCTTCCCGGCGGGCACCTCGCGCGGGTCGCCGGCTGCCCGGAACGCCGGCCGCCCCGCGGCGAGGGAGGCCGGATCCAGCGCGGTCGGGCCGGGGGTGTGCTCGTGCACGGGGCACAGGATCGGCGAGACGACCAGCAGCGGCACGTCGGGCCGGCCCTCGCGGATCGTGTCGAGGAACCCGTGCAGGGCGGGGCCGAACGCCCGGCGGCGCATCAGGTCCAGGTTGACGACGTTGACGCCCACCTTGAGGCTGACGAAATCCGCAGGGGTGTCCCGCAGGGCGCGCGGTGAAGGGGTCGAGGAGCGCGCTGCCGCCCAGGCCGAGGTTGACGAGGTCGGCGCCGCCGAGTGCGGCGGCGACGGCGGGCCACGTGCCGGTGGGGCTCGCGGTGGTGGAGCCCTGGCTGATCGAGCTGCCGTGGTGCAGCCACACCGGCCGGCCGCTGTCGGGCAGCGGCTCGACGGGGGCGTCGGTGCGCAGTGCGACCAGCTCGGTCGTCTCGTCGTGCGGCAGCCATACCTCCACGTCCTTGTCGACGCCGGGCAGGCCGGCGAAGCGGACGGTCGCGGGCGGTCCGGGCCGCAGCTCGGTGCTCCGGTCGGCCGGGTCGACGACGAGGGTGTTGCCGCCGCGGGCGCTGTCCTGCGCGGTGAGCCGGCCGTCGACCAGCAGGTCGTAGACGCCGTCCGGGCGGGGCACGCCGGCGTGCACCCGCTTCGTCGGCAGGGTGTCGAGCTCCACGGCGGTGGCCCGGGTGCGGAACGCGAGGCGCACGCCCGAGGGTTGGGACTCTGCCATCGCGAGCTGCCCGTCCGCGCACTGGGCTCGGGCCGCGGCGGGCAGCCGGTGCGGCAGCAGTCCGTGCCGCGTGCGCTCCAGTTCGGCGGCACGTCGGGCCGGCCCTCGCGGATCGTGTCGAGGAACCCGTGCAGGGCGGGGCCGAACGCCCGGCGGCGCATCAGGTCCAGGTTGACGACGTTGACGCCCACCTTGAGGC
>NZ_RPSE01000058.1:0-23732 GCF_003949955.1 Streptomyces sp. WAC05292 | reverse complement strand
CTCACGGCCCGCACCCCCCGGCAAGGCCGGCCGTCGCCTCCTCGGCCCCCTCCTCGACGACGTACGCGCCTGCGGAACAGCCCCCGCCGGCACGGCCTTCAGCGAGAAGCTCAACCGGGCCGCGTTCACCGCCGGAGGGCTCGCCGCCGCGGGCCACCTCGACCACGGAGAGGGCCGCCTCCTGCTCCTCGAAGCCGCCGACCACGCACGACCACACCAGCAGCGCCGGAACCGCCTCATCGTCGAAGCAGGGCTGCGCGCCGGAAGCGACCGACCCATCCACCCCAAGGAATGCCCATGAGCAGCGCCGAAAGCACCGGGTTCAACGCCCAGGCCGCGGCGGAACAGCTCGCTGCGTTCACTCCGGACCCCGCACCGGCCGCACCGGCCGCGGCAGCCGCGACCGGCCGCCGCCTGCCCGCCCAGCAGGGCGGCGCCCAGCCGCCGGGCCCCCTCAACGACTTCATCGCGGGCGGCCTGCTGCGCAACCTCACCGACCGCGGCAACGCCAAACTGTTCGCCCACCTCCACCACCACCGGTTCCGGCACGTGGAGGGACTGGGCTGGTACGTGTGGGACGAGTACCGCTGGAAGCGGACCGGCGGGGAGAAGGCCGCCATCTGGGCCGCCGGCGAGATGGCCGAGGAGCTGCCCACCCACGACCCGCGGGGCGTCTTCACCGACCGCGAGCTGGCCCAGCACCGCAAGCGCGCCATGTCCACCTCCGGCGTCAAGGCCATGCTCACCCAGGCCAAGGCCTCCCCCGAACTCGCCCTCGACCCCGACACCCTGGACGGCGACAAGTACGCGCTGTGCACCCCCGCCGGCGTCGTGGACCTGCGCACCGGCGACCTGCGCAAGCCCGACCCCACCCGCGACCTGCACTCCCGCGCCACCTACCTGGCCCCCGAGGCCATGCCGACGCCCCGGTTCCACGACTTCCTCCACCAGACCTTCGGGGACGACGACAAGGGCAAGGAGATGATCAACTTCTTGCACCTGCTGCTCGGCTACTCCGTCACCGGCGACGTCGGCGGCCAGGTCCTGCCCTTCCTCTACGGCGTCGGCGCGAACGGCAAGTCCGCGCTCCTCGACGTCGTCATCAAGATCCTCGGCGACTACGCGGACGTCGCCCCGCCCGGCTTCCTGATGGAGCGCGGCAAGTTCAACGAGCACTCCACCGAGTTGACGGAACTGCACGGGCGCCGCCTGTTCGTCTGCAGCGAGCTCAAGCCGCACGACAAGTTCGACGAAGCACGCGTCAAGCTCCTCACCGGCGGCGACCGGCTCAAGGCACGCCGGATGCGGCAGGACTTCTTCAGCTTCGAGCCCACGCACAAGCTGTGGCTGCTCGGCAACCACCGCCCCGAGGTCGGCACCGGCGGACACGCCTTCTGGCGGCGCATCCGGCTCATCCCCTTCGAGCGGGTCGTGCCCGACCACCGGAAGATCGACAACCTGGCGGACATCCTGGTGACCGAGGAGGGCCCCGGCATCCTCAACTGGATGATCCAGGGCGCGAAGGCCTACCTCGCGACGAAGCCGGCCCTGACCGGCCCCAGCGTCGTCCGCACGGCCACCCAGGCCTACGCGACGACCGAGGACCACATCGGTCGATTCCTCGCGGAATGCTGCACCACCGGCGCGGACCTGGCCGAACCCCGTGATCTGAAAGTGGAGCAGGGGGCCCTCTACCGGGCGTACAGTGCATGGTGCCTCGACGGCGAGGGACTGCGCCCCGCCACGACCCGCGCATTCGCCACACGCATCCGGGCCGAGGTCGGCGTCGCGTCACCGAGCGAGATGCTCCGCTCGAACGGCCAGAAGTTCTACCCCGGTCTGGCCCTCCTCACCGACGAGGAACAGCCACCCCGTGAGGCGAACAGGGCAGGTTCCAGGTGACCGGCCGGACGTGTGCAGCCTCCCCGGGGCGGGCACGCCTACGATGGACAAGGAAGATGAACAGACCCACCGGGCGGCGGCGGCCCGCAGCGCACTGCCGCATATCGGTTTCGGCGCCGCCCGCGGCGTGGACGAACAAGGGGCCCGGAAGGGCCGACGTGAACGAGGAAGGACCCAGGCCATGAGCTCGCTACTGACGGCAAGCGATCTCGCCCACGAGGACAAAGTGGTGTGGCTGGAGGACCCCGAACAGCTCGATTACGTACGCCAGGCCCTGGACAAGACGCCCCGCCGGCGCGGGAAGCCGCGCTACCACCGCGACGGCCGCATGATCGGCTTCACCGAGCTCGGCGACACCGCGGAGGCGGACCCGGACAGCGGCCTGCAGAAGCGGCGCGTCTTCTACCTGCTGCCGCACGACCGGGACGCCGAGCCCGACGGCCTGTACCGGGAGGGCGCGCCGGGCGAAGCCGTCGACCCGCGGACGATCGAGCCGCGGCAGGTCGGCAGGAAGACCGCGCGGTCGCAGCGCGGGCTGTCCGCGCCGACCGTCGCCTGAACCGGTCTGCCGAGAGTCTCGTTCCGGTCCCTTTCAGGTGCGTTTCAGGTCGTTGTCCTTGACGCGGCGGGCGCCGCGACAGCTGAAGCGGTGGCTGAAAAGCGACTGAAGCCGATGGCGGATTTCAGTCCCTTCAGTCCCTTGGGTCCCTTCCCCGGTCCCTCCCCCGCTGTCGGCGGCGGCGCCGATGAGGCGTTAACGCCGTTAACGGCGTTAACGCCGGCGGCCGCCGCACCGCCTCAGATGCGGGTGATGAGCAGCTCCGTGACGGCCTTCAGGTCGTCCGGTGTGAGGTGCGCCGTCAGGGCGTCCGCGATCGTCTCCGGAGAATCCGTCGCGATCATGATGCGCGGGTGGCCGGTCGGCGACGGTCCCTGGCCGAACGCCTGCACCGTGCCCGCTGCCGTGCCGGCGGGCACGCCCGTGGGGGCGGCTTGGGCAGGACGGGCCGCGGGGGCAGCCGCCACCGGGTCGGCGGGGGCCGGTGCCGGGGCCGGTGCCGGGGCCGAAGCCTGCGTCGCGGGCGGCGGGGTGTGGGTGCGCTGGCGCGGGGTGACCGCCGCGGCCTCTGCGGCCGCCGCCTCCTGCTGCTCCTGCGGCAGCCGGCCGATGCGGCGGGCCGGCTCGACCTTCAGCTCCCCCGTGTCCACCTTCTCCTGGAGCTCCGGCGTCAGGTTCAGCAGCGCCAGCCGCTGCGACACCCACGCCGGCGTCTTCCCGAGCCGCTTGGCCACCTGGGCCTGGGAGCCGTGGACGTCCACGAGCTCCTGGAGGGCCCGCGCCTGGTCCATGGGTGCCACGTCGACCCGGTGGACGTTCGCGATGAGCGCCGACTCGAGGATGTCCGCGGCCGAGGAGGCGAGGGAGTCGTTCACGTGGATGTGCATCGACTTCAGGCCCGCCAGCTGGGCCGCCGCCAGGCGCCGGTTGCCGTCGATCACCACGTACGGGGCCCGGCCCAGGCCGTCGGTCTGCCCCGGGTGCGCCTCCATGAACGCCATGCGCGTGGCGACCGCGAGGGGCTGGAGCTGGCCGCGCGAGAGCAGGGACTGGGCCAGCTCGTCCAGCTCGGTCAGGTCCTCGCGGAGGTTGAACGGGTTGTGCGCGAGGGCCTCGATCGGCACCTCCGACGGCGGCTGGACCCCGGAGGTCGGGGCCCCCGTCGCCTCCGCGATGGCGGCGCGGCGGGGGCTGACGCCCACCGGCTGGGCCCGGGCGAAGGACGCCGAAACCCCGAGCTTGTCGGCCTTGCTCATGAGATCTCCCTGGCGAGGGCGCGCATCGCGACCGCCTGGTCGCCCTTCGGCGCGTAGACGAAGAGGGGCTGCTTCACACGGACGGCCTCGCGCTGTTCCTTCAGGTCCGGAACGACCGCGACGACACGGGGATCCTTTATGTCCATCCACGCCTGGAGCGAGGACGTCGCGATGAAGCCGCGGCGGCCGTCGTACAGGTTGACGACCAGCCCGAGGTAGTCGATGTCGAGGCTGAGGTCGTCCCGCAGGTCGTTGATCTGGGAGGTGAGGAGGTCGTAGGCGTCGGCCGACGAGTCCTCCGCCTGGACGACGATCAGCGCGCCCGAGGCGCCAGGCTGCTCGTTCTCGCGGCGGCGCCCGTAGTAGATGGCGGCGTCCATGCTGAGGCCGAGGCTCGGCGGGCAGTCGATGATGACGACGTCGTAGTCCGACTCCAGCGGGGTCAGCGCCCGTTCCAGGGAGGCCTCGCGGGCGCGGACCGTGGAGAGGCGGACGTCGAGGAGGAAGGCGTCCGTGCACGCGGGCAGCAGGTGCAGGCGGTCGCCGAAGCGCTCGTCCGGGATGGGGACGACCAGGTCGGCGAGGGGGCCCTTGGCCTCCCCCGCCATGTGGCAGGTGAGGCTGTCGCCGCCGATGGGCAGCGGCTGCTGGCCCAGCTGCTTGGTGAGGTGGCCCTGCGGGTCGAAGTCGACGAGCAGGACGCGCATCCCGAGGCCCGGCAGGTCCTCCAGGTCCAGCGAGCTGCCGGACCCGGCGGCCGGCGGGGCCGCGAACTGGCGGGCGACGCGCACCGGGTGCAGGGAGTCGGGGTCCTCGGCGAGAGCCTCACCGGTGCCGGCGGTGATCGCTGTCTTGCCGACGCCGCCCTTCTGGTTGCACACGACGATGCGGCGGACGACCGAGGGGCGCTGCACCGTCGGTGCCGGGTTCATCTCCAGCCAGAGGCTGACCGCTTGGGCCAAGCCCTGGATGAGGGAGACGCCGCGGTCCCTGGCATCGGCGCGGAACGACTCCCACTGGCCGGCGGGCAGCCAGGTGGAGAAGGACTCGGCGCCGGAGGTGTCCACGGAGGACGGTGCGGACGCGAGCGCGCTCCACTGTGCGATGCCCTGGTGGACGGCGTCCTGGATGTCGACCCGGAGTTGGGCCGTGCGGATCTTCAGTTCCTGGCGGAGCCAGGGCGGCAGCTTGGAGACGACCTTCTCTCGGTCGCTCGGGGTGGGAGAAGTCATGAGAGGGACTTTACTAACGTTCTGCGGTATGTGTGGGCGGCGCGCTTGGGTTTTGCTAACGAATTGGGTCGAGGTGCGGATGGGCGGGGGTACGGGCGCCCGTGACGGAGGGTCCGGAAAGCCGACAGGGCGGCCTCGCACACGCCGTAGCGAGCACCCCCGTGGTTCACCACGGCGTGTGCGGGGCCGCCCTGGGCGGCACGTTCGGGCGGGCCGGCCGGGCCCTGCCGACGGGGTCAGGCGACCCCGACCGCGGGCGAATCCGCGGAGAGGAGCCCGAGTTCGGCTCGCAGGCCCGGCGAGCCGGCGGCCGCGAAGAGCTGTATGCGGTCCCCGGGGACGATCCCGGGGAGCAGGAACGTCCACAGGTCGGTGACCCGGTGGTGGAGGTCCTCCCGGCCTGTTCGGACGTGCGAGGTGACCTGGATGCCGGTGAACGAGCCGACGAGGCACGTCGCGAGGTCGTTCACGTCCAGCGACGGCAGGAGGTCCCCGCGCTCCCGGGCCGGCACCAGGCACAGGCGGACCGTCTCGATCCACGCGTCGTAGGGCGCCGGGTCGGGGTTCGTGAAGGAGCCGAACTCGATGACGAGCCGGATGCCGGCGCGGATGCGGACGTTCGTGCGCAGCCCGTGCGCCATCTGGTGCGACAGGTCGATGACCGTCTGGAGGCCCGGGTCCTCTATGGCCGGGACGTCCGCGGAGACCTGGAACTGCTCGTCCATCAGCGTACGGGCGAGGGCTTCCTTGGAGCGGAAGTGGAAGTACAGGGCACCCTTGGTCACTCCGGCGTGGCGGACGACGTCGCTGAGGCTGGTCCCTCCGAAGCCGCTGTGGTCGAAGGCCTTCGCGGCACCGTCGAGGATCGCCTGCCGGGTGATCTCGGCACGTTCCTGCCGGGCCCTTGCCACGTACGCCACTCCTGCCGCTCTCAGCCCAGCGGCTGCGCCGCTGCGGCGGTTCTCGTACGGGCCCGGGACGTGGCCTGCACCGGGAGCCAATGTAGTGGGAGGACGCTAAAAAATACCAGTCGACAGGTACTTTTTTGAGCGTACGGAGGGGCGTTGACGGCGTCGAGGCGTTAACGGCGTTAACGCCCCTCCCCCGTCGGGCGGCCGGAGTCGGCTGTCGGGCGGGCCGGGCGTTAACGGCGTTAACGCCCCTCCCCCAGTGGGGGTCGCCGGGGGCGGGCGGGCCGGTCGGGCGTTAACGCCGTTAACGCCCTCGCTCCGGCACCCGGCCGCAGGGCGTTAACGGCGTTAACGCCCGACCCGAAAGCGCCTGTGCGGCGTGCGCCGCGGTGCGGGCTACACAGCGGGCGGAGCGTCCAAGGCGTTCAGCGCCGTCTGCCAGGGGAAGTGCGGCGGGGTGTCCTGGCCCGCGGGGCCCGGGACGAAGCCGTTCTCGCCGAAGAGGACCGTCACGCCACCAGTGCGCAGGGTCGCCAGCGACGGCTCGAACTGAGGGTGCGCGGCCAAGGCGGCATTCGTACACGGCATGGTGACGACCGGAGTGCCCTTGCCGACCGCCTCGGCGGCGACGCCGATCGCGAAGCGGTCGGTCAGGCCCAGCGCCCACGCGTTCACGGAGTTGAAGGTCGCCGGGGCGAAGAGCACCGCGTCGGCCGCCGGCCAGACATCGGGCTCGCCGGGAAGCTTGTACTGCCAGCGCACCGGATGCCCGGTGAGGGCGGCCAGCCCGTCGGTGCTGCCGGAGAGCCAGTGCGCGGCCGTCGGGGTGAGTCCCAGGCAGACGTCCCACCCGCGGGACTGGGCGTCCTCGATCACGTGGGCCACGTCGAACACGGGCGGTGCGGCGGAGCAGAGCAGATAGAGCGTTTTCGTGCTGGTCATAGCGACATGTGATCACATCCCTTGACCTCGACCACAGTTGAGGGCGCAGGATCGGAGCCATGAACGAAGAAGACACGGCCCTGAAGGCCATCGAGCAGGTCGTCGCCGACGTGCAGCGCACCCAGCGGGCCAAGGACGCGGAGGGCTTCCTCGCCCTCTTCCACCCCGACGCCATATGGACGACCGCACACGGCAAGGTCCTCATCGGATTCGATGCGATTGCCGACTTCACCCGGTCCGTGCTGCCCGGCGCGAGCTGGGACGGCGAGGTGACCTACGAGGTGGTGCACACCCGGTTCCTGCGGCCGGACGTCGCCGCCGTGAAAGTGCGCCAGCTGTACACCGACGCGGAGGGACGCCCGGAAAGCGAAGGCGCGCCGCTGTACGTGATGACGCGAGGCGACGACGGGCGCTGGCTGCTGACCGCCTGCCAGAACACGCAGGTTCGCGTCGCGTAGACGCACGCGTATGCGCGCGAGCCTCTCGGCCATGTTCCGTCTCGGGGCGTCAGGCTTGACTGGGCCCATGACACAGACAGCCACGCAGACGCAGACCGGGACCGGTACGACCCTCGTCATCGGGGGACGCGGCAAGACCGGGCGGCGCGTCGTCGCCAGACTTCGGGACAAGGGCCGTCCGGTGCGGGTCGGGTCGCGGAGCGGCCGGCCCGCCTTCGACTGGCACGAGCCGGCCGGCTGGGCGGCCGCCCTCGACGGGGTCGACCGGGTGTACGTGACGTACCACCCCGACCTGTCATTCCCGGGGGCGGCCGAGCAGGTCGGTGCGTTCGCGGAGGCGGCCGTCGCCGCCGGGGTGCGCCGGCTGGTGCTGCTCTCGGGGCGCGGGGAACAGGCCGCACAACGAGCCGAGGAGGCGGTGAAGGCCGCAGGAGCCGACTGGACGGTCGTCCGGGCCAGCTGGTTCAACCAGAACTTCGACGAGGACTTCTTCCTGGACTCCGTGCGCGCGGGGGAGTTCGCCCTGCCGACCGCGGACGCCGTCGAGGGGTTCGTCGACGCCGACGACATCGCCGACGTCGTCGTGGCGGCGCTGGAAGACGACCGGCACATCGGCCGCACCTACGAGCTGTCCGGACCACGGCTGCTGTCCTTCGGCGATGTGGCGGCCGAGCTGTCGAAGGCGACCGGGCGGCAGATCACGTACGTGCCCGTCACCGATGCGGACTTCCGGGCGGTCCTCCGGGAGCAGGGACAGCCGGAGGACTTCGCCGACCTGTTCGGGCTGCTGCTGGACGGGCGCAACGCCCACCTCGTGCACGGCATCGAGGACGTACTCGGCAGGCCGCCGCGGGACTTCTCCGCCTACGTGCGCGAGGCGGCGGCCACCGGAGTCTGGGACGTGTGAGCGGGGCGGCATGGACATGTTGAGCGGGCTGCTCGAAGGGCCCAAGGCGCGGGGTGCCGTCCTGCTGAAGGCCGTCTTCGATCCGCCCTGGGCGGTCCGCATCGAGGACCGGGCGCCGCTGACGGTCATGACGATGGTCCGCGGAGAGGGCTGGCTCCTCCCGGACGGCGGCCGGCCCGTCCGGATCGCGCCCGGGGACGTCGCCGTCGTACGCGGACCCGACCCGTACACGCTGGCGGACGAACCGGGGACACCGGTGCAGATCACCGTGGACGCCGAGCAGAACTGCAGCCTTCCGGACGGCACCGACGCCAACGGGACGCTGGACCTCGGGGTCCGGACCTGGGGCACCACGGTGCGGGAAACCGGGTCGGCCGTCATGCTCAGCGGCACCTACACCGAGCCGAGCGAGATCGGGCGGCGACTGCTGGGAGCCCTGCCGACCGTCCTCGTACGGCCGGCGGCAGAGGTCGACGCCACGCTGATCGGGCTCCTCGCCCGCGAGATCTCCCGCGACGAGCCGGGCCAGGAACTCGTCCTCGACCGACTGCTCGACCTGCTGCTCATCGGCGTGCTGCGTGCCTGGCTCGCCGATCCGGGGTCGGGGGCGCCCGGCTGGTACCGCGCCCAGTCCGACCCGGTCGTCGGACGAGCGGTACGGCTCCTGCACGAAAACCCGGCCCACGGCTGGACGGTCGCGGGACTCGCACGGAAGGCCGGGGTGTCCCGGGCAGCACTGGCGCGACGGTTCGCGGAGGTCGTGGGGGAGCCGCCGATCGCCTACCTGACGGGGCTGCGGCTGGCCCTGGCCGCAGACCTCCTCCGCGAACCGGACGCCACCGTGGCGACCGTGGCCCGACGGGTGGGGTACGGCTCGGCGTTCGCCCTGTCGACTGCCTTCAAACGAGTCCGCGGCCTCAGCCCCCGGCAGTTCCGCACCCAGCCCCCTGCCACAGAGCTCGGCCCGGGGGAGCGTTAACGCCGTTAATGACCGCCCACCCTCGCCGGACCGCGGGGCCGGGGCGTTAACGCCGTTAACGCCGGAGGGTGCGCGGGGGCGCCGGGCGCGGGGGAGTCCCGCCGCTGCGGGGCGTTAACGGCGTTAACGGCCGGGGCAGCCGGCTGCCGGTCGTGGGCCCGGGAGAGGCGGGGCGTTAACGCCGTTAACGGTTGAGGGTGTGCGGTGCAGAGAGACCGGAGGGGTGTTAACGGCGTTAATGGTGGCCGCGGTGCGGGGTGGCAGAGCCGGCGGTGCTCCGAGCGTTAACGCCGTTAATGGTCGAGGCCTGCCGCTCCTCGGGGAAGGGGCGTTAACGGCGTTAATGATCGTTTGGGGCGGGACGGTGGTGGACGGCGCGGGTCAGGCTGCGACGGGGGTGCGGGTGAAGGCCGTGCGCAGGGCGAAGATGCCGAGCAGGCCGCCTGCCGTGTAGCGCTGGGCCGCCATGAGGCGGGGCCGGGCGGCCAGGAATCCCGAGACGCGTGCCGCGCCCAGCATGATCAGAGCGTTCACCGCGAGCCCCACGATGATCTGCACCGCACCCAGCTGCAGCAGCTGTGCCCAGGCCGGGCCCGCCTGCGGGTCCATGAACTGGGGGAGGAGCGCGGCGTACATGAGGGCGATCTTGGGGTTGAGCAGGTTCGTCAGGAGCCCCATGGAAAAGAGGCGGGCGTCGGAGAGGGGAGGCAGGTCGTCGGACGGCGCGAAGGGCGAGCGGCCGCCGGGCTTGAGCATGTCCCACGCCAGGTAGGCCAGGTAGGCGGCTCCGGCGAGCTTGACCACCGTGAACGCCGGCGGGACTGCGGCGAACAGGGCGGACAGCCCGGCGGCCGCGGCCAGCAGGTAGCACAGGAACCCCACGGCGGTGCCGCTCAGACTGACCAGCCCCGCCCTGCGGCCTTGGGTGATCGCGCGCGAGGCGAGGTGGATCATGTTCGGTCCGGGGGTGAGGGCCATGCCCAGTTCGACCAGGGCGACTCCCCCGACTGCGGCGAGACTGATCACTGGTCGGCTCCTGTGGCAGGGCTGAGGGGGAGGACGCCGACCGCTTGGCCGCCTGAGGTTTCGCCTGTGAGGTGGAAACCGAGGTTCAGGTAGAACGGCTCCGGGGTGCCCGGGCCGGGTTCCCACGTCACGTACGCGTGGGTCGCGCCGCGGCGGGTCAGTTCCGCCGCGACCGCCTCGACCGCGAAGCGGCCGTACCCCTTGCCCTGGTGGGCGGCGGATATGTTCAGGCGCCAGATGCCGGAGCGGATGTCCGCAGGATCCTTCTCCGGGTTCCACGCGACGTCCAGGAACGCCATCACGAAGCCGACGACCTTCTCGCCGTCGACGATGGCGCGCGGCCAGGCGGCCGGTCCGTGGACGTACGCCTCGGCAAGGGACTTGACCACGGGGGAGACCAGGTGTGACTGGTCGGGGCGGACCTGGACGGCGCAGACGGCGTCGAAGTTGGCGGCGGTCACGGGTTCCAGACGCAGATGTGCGGCAGTGCTCATGCGCCGCAGCCTATCCGCGCCGGGTGGACGGCCCGGGCACGGATCCTGTGGTCCGACGGGCAGTCAGTCGGGCCTGCGCTGGGCGGCGATGGGGGCTGGCGGTCGGGGGGAGTGCGGCGTGCGGTCGGGGGCCCGGCCGGGAGGTCGTAGCCTGACCGTGGAGCGCCGGGTGAGGGCATCCGGCATCGGACCGGCAGGAGGCTGGGCGTGCTGACCGCACTGGACGGGGCGTACGGGGACCGCGCGGACGCGGTCGGTGTCGCCGGGCGGACCGCCTCGTACGAGGAACTGCTGGCCGCGGCGCGCGCGGTCGCGGCCGACGTGGCCGGGGCGCCGGCGTTCGCCGTGACCGCGACGGCGTCCCTGGAGACGGTGGCCGCGGCGGTCGGCGGGCTGCTGGCGGGGGTGCCGTTCGTTCCGCTGCCGCCCGACGCCGGCCCGGCGGAGCGGGAGCACATCCTGCGGGACTCCGGGGCCGTCACCGTGGACGTGGACTTCGCGCGCAGGGCAGCCGCGGCCCCGACCGGTGGGGGCGGGGGGCCGGAGGACCCCGCGCTCGTGCTGTACACCTCCGGGACGACCGGCGCGCCCAAGGGGGTCGTCCTCACGCGTGCCGCCGTGGCCGCCGACCTGGACGCCCTCGCCGAAGCCTGGCAGTGGAGCGCCGACGACACCCTCGTACACGGGCTGCCGCTGTTCCACGTGCACGGCCTGGTGCTCGGCGTCCTCGGTGCGCTGCGTACCGGCAGCCGGCTCGTGCACACCGGGAGGCCGACCCCCGAGGCGTACGCGCGCGCGGGCGGCAGCCTCTACTTCGGAGTGCCGACGGTGTGGTCCCGGATCGCGGCGGACGCGCAGGCCGCGGGCTCCCTGTCCGGAGCGCGGCTGTTGGTCTCCGGGAGCGCGGCCCTGCCCGCGCCGGTCTTCCGGGACCTGGAGCGGCTGACGGGACTGCGGCCCGTGGAGCGGTACGGGATGACGGAGACCCTGATCACGGTGAGCGGGCGGGCCGGCGGGGAGGTGCGCCCCGGCACGGTCGGCACGCCGCTGCCCGGCATCCGCACCCGGATCGCCGCCGAGCCCGGTGCGGAGATCGGGGAGCTCCAGGTCACCGGGCCGACGCTGTTCTCCGGGTACCTGGGGCGGCCGGAGGCCACCGCGGCCGCGTACACCGAGGACGGGTGGTTCCGTACGGGCGACATCGCCGCCGTCGACGCGGACGGAGTGCACCGGATCGTGGGGCGGGCCTCCATCGACATGATCAAGTCGGGCGGGTACCGGATCGGCGCCGGGGAGATCGAGAACGCCCTGCTGGACCACCCGAGGGTGCAGGAGGCGGCGGTCGTCGGGGTGCCCGACGCGGATCTGGGGCAGCGGATCGTGGCCTTCGTCGTCGCCGACGGGGTGACCGGCGCCGAACTCACCGACTTCGTCGCCGCCCACCTGTCCGTGCACAAGCGGCCGAGGGAGGTCCGCTTCGTTGCGGCGCTGCCGCGGAACGCGATGGGCAAGCCGCAGAAGAAGCTGCTGCTCGCCGGCGAGGCCGGAAACGCGCCGCAGTAGTTTCGGTTCCCTTATCGGGATTTTGAGTCGCTTCAGTCGCTGAGGGTGCGGCGGCAGGGGCTTGACCTGCGGTTCCGTGCAGGGACCGAAAGCGGAGGGACCGGGCGCGGCGGCGCCGGCGGCGCCCCGGTCCCTCAGGTGCCGGCGGGCTGCGGGTCGTGGCCGGCCTCCCGTTCGACCTGCGCCCGGAGCTCGTCCACGTCCAGCCCGAGGGTCTCCGCGTAGTGCTCCAGCATGTCCTCCAGGGGCTCTCCGACCTCGCGCCAGTCCTCCCACGCGTCCCGCCAGGCCACCTGCTGCTCGTCGGTCCATTGCTCCACGCCGGCGAGCTCCTCCTGGAGGCGCTTCACGATGTCGTGTGCCGCGTCGTACGCCCACTGGAGGTCGACCAGTTCTTCCATGTGGTCCGGCAGTTCGCTTTCCATGCCGGAATGCTAAACGGCCCCGCAACTCGCCTGTGCTACAAGGCAGTTACACCTACTTCAGGCCGTTACGAAAGAACCGGCCATCCGGTATGGTTCCCGCGTCGTGAGGGGGACGCCGGCCGGCGGGCGCCCGCACACCGATCGGGCACGGCTTCAGTCGAAGGCGAGCAGGGGGCGTATCGGATATGCAGACGCATGTGGTGATCATCGGCGGGGGGCCGGTCGGGCTGCTCCTCGCGGCCGAACTGGCCGGGTACGGGGTCGACACCGTGGTGCTGGAGGCACAGGACGCGGTGTCCGAACGGCCCAAGGCGACGACGCTCCACGCCCGGGCCGTGCAGTGCCTGGCCCGGCGCGGGCACCTCCCGGAGCACGTGCCGCTGTCGGCGGGCGGCGACGGCTGCGGCTGCCCGTTCCATTTCGCCGGGCTGCCCGGCCTGGTGATCACGGCGCCGGAAGGCGAGCCGGAGCCCATCCTCAAATGGCCCCAGGCCGAGCTGGAGCGGCTCTTCGAGGCCCGTGCGCGCAAGGCCGGCGCGCGGATCCTCCGCGGCCACCGGGTCGCGGAGATCCGCCAGGAGCAGGAGCAGGAGTCGGAGCAGGAGTCGGACGGCGTCGCCGGGGCCGGGGGAGCGGTGACCGTCAGAGCCGAGGGGCCGCACGGCCCCCTGACCCTGACCGCCCGCTACGCGGTCGGCGCGGACGGCGCCCGCAGCACCGTCCGGGAGCAGGCGGGCATCGCCTCCGAGACGCACCCGGCGACCGTCTCCGCGCTGACCGGCACCGTCCGGCTGCGCGACGGAGCCCTCGCCGACGGCTGGCACCGCACCCCGCACGGCTGGATCGTCGCCAAGAGCGATCCCCGCACGGGCGAGACGCACATCCGCACCCTCAACTGCGCGGGCGCCCACAGCGAGCGCCACCTTCCGCCCACCCTGGACGAGTTGCGGCGGGAGGTCGCCCGGATCGCCGGCCGCCACATAGGGATGGACGAGCCGCGCTGGCTCGGCCGGTTCAGCGACTTCGCCCGCCTCGCCGGAACGTTCCGCAGGGGGCGCGTCTTCCTCGCCGGGGACGCAGCGCACGTGCACTTCCCGATCGGCGGCCAGGGCCTGAGCACCGGAGTGCTGGACGCCCTCAACCTCGGCTGGAAGCTCGCCCTCGCCGTCCACGGCCAGGCGGGCCCCGGCCTCCTCGACAGCTACGACCGCGAACGCCGGCCCGCCGCCCGCCGGGTCCTCGACAACACCCGGGCCCAGCTGGCCCTGATGCGGCCCGGCCCCGAACTCGACGCCCTCCGGGCCCTCTTCGCCGCCCTGCTGTCGGCCGACCGCGACGCCGGACACCTGCGGAACATGATCAGCGCCCAGGACACGGTCCTCCCCGGCTGCACGGGGCGCACGCCCTTCGGAGGCGGGACGTTCCTGCCGAACGTCGCGCTCCACACCCCGCAGGGGGAGACCGACGTGATCGGGCTGCTCCAGGAGGGCCGGCCCCTGCTGCTGCTCTTCGGGGACGGGGCCCGCGTACACCGGGAGACGGCCCGCGGCTGGGAGGGCGTACTGCGCGTGGTCCGCGCGCGCCCCGTGCCCGAGGTCCCGTACGAGGCGCTGCTCGTGCGGCCCGACGGGTACGTGGCGTGGGCGCCGGGCGGAGAGGGGCTGGAGGCGGCGCTGTCCGAGCACTTCGCCGCGCCCGTGCCGGCCGCGCTGCCCTGACCGGCCCCCACCTCCGCCTCACCGTACGGAACCGGAATCCGAAACGGAACCGGAGGCAGAGCCTCCGTGAGGCGTGCCGAGGGGGCCCGCCGCGCGAGGGCGGCGGGCCCCCTCGGGTTCCCTTGCGGCCGGTCCGGGTCCGTGCCGTCCGGTCAGACCGCGGACGGCACCCCGACCGGTTCCGTCACCTCCGAGGCGTGCCGCTCGGCCCAGTTCTCCAGCGCCGTCCGGCAGGCGTGGTCGAGGTGGCGCAGGCCGCCCAGGTGCAGTTCGACGGGCCTGTCGTGCGGCAGCGACTCCAGGGTGTCGAGGATCTTCGGCAGCCGCAGGAAGGTGGCGTTGCCCGTCAGGTGGGCCTGGATGGGGCCGGCGCCCTTGTCGACGACCTCGACCCGGACGTGCGAGGTCTCCCACGCCGTCTTGGCCACGGCCAGCGCGAGCCCGACGAGCACCCCCTCGAACATGCCCACCGCCACGATCGCCGCGGCCGTGGCCACCAGGACGACGGCCTCCCCGCGGTGCTCCCGCCACAGCGCACCGATCTCCCGTACGGGGATCAGCTTGCAGCCGGCGTGGACGAGGACGCCCGCCAGCGCCGCCACCGGGATGACCCCGAGCGCGGCCGGCAGCAGCGCGGCGAACAGCAGCAGCCACACGCCGTGCAGCACGCGGGACGCCTTGGTCCGGGCGCCCGCCTGCACGTTGGCGGCGCTGCGGACGATGACCGCGGTCATCGGCAGGGCCCCCAGCAGCCCGCACACGGTGTTCCCGGCGCCCTGGGCCATGAGCTCCTTGTCGTACTCGGTGCGCGGCCCGTCGTGGAGCCGGTCGACGGCGGCGGCGCAGAACAGGCTCTCCGCCGAGGCGATCAGGGCGAACGCGAGGACGGTCCCGACGGCTCCGACGCCGGCGAGCTGCGCGAAGTCGCCCGCACCCGGCGGGTTCACGGAGTCCAGCAGCCCCTGTACCTCGACCTTCGCCACCGGCAGCCCCAGCAGGTACACGGCCGCCGTGGCCAGCCCGACCGCGGCGAGCGGCCCCGGCACCGTCTGCACGGCCTTCGGGAGCCGCTTCCACAGCACCAGCACGGCGATGGTCCCGGCGCCGACGGCGAGCGAGGCCGGCGAGGCGGCGGCGGATCCGAGGGCTCCGGCCAGGGTGCCCGGTAGCTGAAGGATCTTGTCCAGCCCGCCGGCGGGCGCCGCGACCCCGGCCATCGTGTACAGCTGGCCCGCGATGAGCACCAGCCCGATGCCGGCGAGCATGCCCTCGACGACCGCGAGGGAGATGGCGCGGAAGAACCGGCCGAGCCGCAGCGCGGCCATCAGCATCTGGAGCAGGCCCGCCGACAGGACGAGCACGCCGAGCGCGGCCACCCCGAACTCCTGGACGGCTTCGAAGACGAGTACGGTCAGGCCCGCGGCCGGCCCCGACACCTGGAGGCTGCTGCCCCGCATGGCGCCGGCGACGATCCCGCCGACGATCCCGGTCACCAGGCCGAGCTCGGCGGGCACCCCGGAGGCGACGGCGACGCCCACGCACAGCGGGAGGGCGACGAGGAAGACGACGACCGAGGCCCCGAAATCGCGGGCCAGGTTCGACGGGTCGGGCAGCCGCCGTCCGGCGGTCTTGTCGTGCGCGCTCACAGGGCGAGGAAGGCGTCGGCGTCCGGCCGGTGGGCCAGTACGGAACCGGTGTGGACCTCGTAGAACCAGCCGTGCAGCCGCAGCCGGCCGCCGGCGAGCCGCGCCGCGGCGCTCGGGTAGGCGCGCAGCCGGTCGAGCTGGTCCAGGACGTGGGCCTGCACCGGGCGGGAGAGGTCGGGCGGCGCGGTGCCCGCGCCGGCCGGGAGGGGGGTGGCCTGCTCCAGCCATTCGCGGACCGCGGGCACGGCCGTGAGGTCGTCCCCGCGGGCCATGGCGCCGACGGCGCCGCAGTGGGAGTGCCCGCACACGATGATGTCGGAGACCTCTAACACCTCGATGGCGTACTCGATGGTGGCGGATTCGCCGGCGGGGTGGGGCTGGTCGTACCGGGGGACGATGTTGCCGGCGGTGCGCAGCTCGAACAGCTCCCCCGGGCGGGCCCCGGTGATCAGGGCCGGGACCACCCGGGAGTCGGAGCAGGTGATGAACAGGGCGTGCGGGGACTGGCCGGAGGCGAGCCGGCTCAGTTCCTCCGGCTGTACGGAGATCTCCGGGAAGGCGCGGGCGTGCTCGATGAGGTGTTGCATGTCATGCCTCCTGATGCGTCTGAGGGCGCGTCGGTGTGACGTGTGCTGTGAAGTGAGTAAGGAGTGACTCAAGGGGCGCTAGAGGATGGAACGAGTCCGAAAAACGTCGGTACGGGTGGCAGGTAGGGTGCCTTCCGAGCGCGGCGGAGGGCCGTGCCGAGAGGCGTGTGGAAGCAGCCCGGGGCGGTGGGCGGTCGTACGCGTTCCAGGGGTGGGGGGCTGCACGGGCTGGGTGCGGGCGTACGGCGGCGCGCGCCGCGGCAGGGCAGGGCGGACCGGGGTGGGGTCAGCCGCCGGTGGCGGGCGTCGTGGTGTGGTGCGCGGCGCTGTTCAGCAGCGGAAGGCCTGGATCGCCGCGAGGCGTCTGGACCCCGGAACGAGGGCCGGCACGCACGGGCCGGAGGTGTCGGCGGCGGTCGCCGGCCTGTCGCTGTCGGCGGGGCGGGCGCCGCTCCGTCCGGGCCGGTCCACGCGGGAGGATCCGGAGCGGACGGCGTTGCGGCAGTGGCTCGGGGCGGACTTCGCCGCGGGCGCGGCCTCGTCGCACAGAGGACTCTCCGTGCCGACGGCGAGCGCCGGCAGGGGGCGGCTTTCCGGTGCCCCGTCACCGCGCGCCAACAGCAGGGCCAAGAGGGTGGCGGCCAGTGCCGCCAAGAGGAACCGGCCGGTTCGGGATCGTGTCACGGCTCGGCTCCTCCCACGGCAAGAGTCGGTGCACACAACGGCGGACCGGGGGTGCGGTGGCCGCCCCCTGACGGTGACGCTAGCACCTCAACCTTGAGTGGAATGTTAACCGGACGTGACCATAGCCCCTCGGGAGTGGCCGGATCCCGAAGGGTCGTGGCTCCTGCCCGCCGTCGGCGAAGAGCGCCGGCGGGAGCGGCAGTTGGGAGGCGGCGGCGGAGCGGCCGCGCCTGCCGCGGCGGCGCACCGCCGCCCGCCGGGCCGGGCCGGGGGTGTGCCCCGGGCCCGGCGCCGGTCGTCAGGCGGCGCCGGCGGGCGTGGCCTCGCGGGCGGCGGTGAGGTTCTCCAGGGCCTCCGCGTACACGGCGGCGCCCCGGTGCTCGGACAGGTCCAGCGAGGCCAGCACGGACGGGATGACCACGCTCGGCAGGACGTGGCGCATCAGCGCCGACACCCGGCCGACCAGGTCCTGGTACTCGCAGATCGCCTGCGACATCGACTGGATGCCGGCGAAGGACCCCACGATGACGTCGGCCGTCTCGGACGGCACGACGTGCGGCAGCAGCTCGCCCTGGGCCTGTGCCCGCTGGAGCAGCTCCAGGCCGACCTCGCCCCACCGCAGGAACGGACCGCTGCGGTCCAGGCCCTGGGCCAGCTGGTCCATCGACAGGCGGACCCCGGCGCGCACCATCGGGTCGGTCTGGAGGCGGTGGGCCTGAAGCATCACCACGTCCACGATCTCCTGCATCTTGGAGGCGCGAGGCGGGACGGAGAGCTGCTGGTCCTGTTCGGCGAGGACTCCCTGCGCGAGGTCTTCCTTCGACTGGAAGTGGAAGTACAGTGCCCCCTTCGTCACCCCTGCGGTGGTGAGGATCTCGGAGATCGTCGCCGCCTGGTAACCGCGCTCTTCGAAGATCTTGGCCGCTGCGGAGAGGATCGTCTTGCGTGTGCGGATGGCACGGACCTGCTCAGCCACGTGACACCTACCTCCTCGGGTTAGGCGAACCGATGAAGGCTCAGAAAAAACCGTCCAGTTCGTATTTTACAAAGCGTAACGGCTCCGAGGACCCCGCACCACTAACAGGTGTAACTTTCAGTCAAGTTGGGACGCTCATGATCCTTGTGACCGGCGGCAGCGGCACGATCGGCCGCGAAGTGCTCCGCCTCATCCCCTCCGACGTGCGCGTTCGCGTGATGGCCCGGGTGCCGGAACGCATTGTGGGAGCGCCCGCAGCCGCCGAGGTGGTCCGCGGCGACTTCGCTGATCCGCACTCCGTGGCGGCCGCCCTGGCGGGCGCGGACGCGGTCTTCCTCGTCACCAACCGTGTGGAGGAGGACGACGGCCGGTTCCTTCGGGCCGCGCGCTCGGCCGGCGTCCGGCACGTCGTCAAGCTCTCCGCCGCCGCGGTCGAGGACCCCCTCGCCGACGACGCCGTCACCCGCTGGCAGCGGCGCAACGAGGAACTGCTGCGCACCTGCGGGACGGGCTGGACCCTGCTGCGCCCCCGCTCCTTCATGTCGAACGCACTCTCCTGGGCCGGGTCCGTCCGGGAACAGGGGGTCGTACGGGCCCTCCACGGCCGCTCGCCCAACTCCTGCGTCGACCCCCGGGACGTCGCCGAGGTGGCCGCACGGGCGCTCACCGGGCGGATACCGCCCGGCGGGGCGCACACGCTGACCGGCCCCGAGGCGCTCACCGCCGCCGGGCAGACGGCCGTGCTCGCCGGGCTGCTGGGGAGGCCGCTGCGGTTCGAGGAGCTGGGCGCGCAGCGGGCGCGCGCCGCGCTCGCCGCACGCCACCCCGCGGAGGTCGTCGAGGCACTGCTGGAGAGCGCGGAGCGGCAGCGGGCCGGGGCGAAAGCCGGGGTGGACGGTACGGTTCCGCGCCTGCTGGGGCGGCCTGCAGGCTCCTTCCGCCGATGGGCGTCCGACCACCTGGCGGCCTTCGCCGGCGGGTGACGCCCGGACGGCGGGCGCGGGCGCGGGGTCGGGCGCGGGGGCGGCGGTGGTGGAGGTGGCGGCGGGCGCGGGGGTGGTGGCGTGCGCGGCGCCGCCGCTCCGGGGGCCGGCCGGGCCGTCACGACTCGTGGCGGCTCGCCCTGACCGTGGAGGTGAAGACGGCCTCGCCCGCCTGGCGGGCCGTCACCACCACGGTCTCCTCGCCGTCGGGGCCGGTGTGCGGGGCGCGTACCGCCTCGATCATGCAGGGGGCGTCCAGCTCCGCGTACTTGGTGAACTCGCTGGCCAGGCCGAGGGGCAGGTAGGAGGAGCGGCCGAGCGCGGCGGCCGTGGCCTGGCGGGCGGCCTCCAGCAGGACCATGCCCGGCACGTGGTCCACCGCGTGCTCGAACAGCACCGGGTGGCTCGTGTCCACGCGCAGCTGCCAGCGGTCCTGCTCGCCGGTGGGGGAGAGCACCACGTCCATGGGCGACATGCGGCCCACGCTCTGCGGGGCCGCCGGGCTGATCAGCGGCAGCCGGTACCAGTCGCCGTCGAGGGTGTGGCCGCGGCGGATCCGGCGGTAGACGGCGGGCGCCATGCAGGAGAAGGAGCCGCCGCCGGTGGCGACGACGTGGCCGTCCCGGCGCAGGACCGCCTCGAAGCGCAGACCTGACAGAGCGGTTCCGCGGCGGTTGACCTCGGTGCACGTGACGTCGATCGTCAGTGCAGCGGGTTCCAGGCCGACCCGCAGGTGCCGGGGCTCGACGTCGATGGAGATGTCCCGGATGGCGAAGTGGTGGCCGAACGGCACGCCGAACTCGGCGTGTCCCAGCAGGATTCCGATCTGGCGGACGGTCTCGCAGGCGATCAGCGGGTCGTGGTGGCCGCCGGCGACGGGGGTGAAGAAGCTGTGGCCGCGCGGCCACTGGGCCGCCATCACGAAGTGCGTGTCGTCCACTCTGGCCCAGTCGGTGAGCACCACCTCGGCGACGGCCGAGCGGTGCACCAGCTCCTTCGGGACCGTCGTCGTCAGCGGCGTGGAGAAGGAGCTGCCGGGTCGGGCGGCGAATGCCGCGAAGGCCGCCCTCGTGTCTCCGTCGAACGTGGTGCGCTCAACCTGGAACGTGCTCGCAGACATCGATCCCCCCTGGGTCCGTTTGAGAGCGAGTCGGGTACGGGTTGCCCTTGGCCGGGAAAACTACATACCAACCGGTTTAATTTCTAGTGGCTGTCGGAGCGCGTTGCCGAAATTGGCGGAGGCGTTGACTCCGTGTTGCCCGCTTCTCGCCCGTGAGTTGGGCACCGTCCGGCGTTTCCGCTGGTCGCTGTGGTGTGGGGGTGAGGGAGGGGGATGAGTCGGCCCTGAGTGGCCCTTGAGGGGACCTCGAATGAACAGTGCGGTGACGGGAGTCCGGGCCTGTCCGAACTGCGCCCTTGTGGCGGGTTGCCTGCCGCAGTGCAGTAAAAACCGCTCGGGCGGTTTGTTAGAGTCGTCGTCAGTTGGGGCCGCTGGCCTGCCCCCTTCCGTGCGCCTCGGCTTCCGAGCACGACTCCGGTCCGTCTTCGGCGAGCACGGCACCCCCCGGCACTGACGGAGCAGTCGATGACCAAGCAGGAGCGCGCCGTCCGCACGCGTGGAACCCTGATCCGGTCCGCCGCCGAGGTCTTCGGCAGAGAGGGCTACTCGGTCGCCTCGCTCGCCGCGATCAGCTCGCTGGCCGGAGTGAGCAACGGAGCCCTGCACTTCCACTTCGCGAGCAAGGCCGTCCTGGCCGACGCCGTCGAGGCCGCCGCCCTCGCGCGCCTTGCGGAGCTGGTCGGCGGGCCGCTCCCGCCGCCCGGCGGGAGCCGCGTGCAGCACCTCGTCGACACGACCCACCGCCTCGCCGGCGCCCTGCGCACCGATCCCGTGCTGCGGGCCGGCTTCCAGCTGGCCGGCGAGTCCTCCCGCCCGCCGCGGCACGACCTGCGTGGGCACTGGCGCGCCTGGGTCGAGGAGGCCGTACGCGGCGCGGAGGCGGCGGGGGAACTGCGCGCCGGGGTGGCGGTGCGGGACGCGGCGGCCGCGGTGGCCGCGGCCACCACGGGCCTGGAGGTCCTCGGCGTCCGCGACACGGAATGGCTCTCGGCCGCCGCGGTCGCCGGGCTCTGGCGACTACTGCTTCCGGCGCTCGTGCCGGAAGCGGTCGTCGAGGGGATCGAGGCCGCGGGAGCCTGCCCGCTGTAGAGACCCTCCGGTCTGTTTCAGGCGGGGCGCGGCATGATTCCGGTGAGATGCGGGTGTGGTCCACAAGGTTGCCACCTGGGTACATCCGCCTGAACTCGCGTTCTGAACAGGCAAGTTGAGCGGTCCTCAAGCGTGACCAGGCATCAAAACAGCACGGTCGGTTTTGTATTGACAAACCGTCGGACCTGTTTTTTACTGAGTGCGGCTCATCCACGAACCAGGGGAGTACGGCGTGGACATCGAAGTACTGGGCACACTGGCGGTTCGGGAACAGGGCGTCTCCATTACGCCGACCGCCCCCAAGCCGCGACAGGTTCTGGCGCTGCTCGCGCTCCATGCCGACCAGGTCGTCCCGGTCTCGGCCCTCATCGAGGAGCTGTGGGCGGGCACCCCGCCGCGCAGCGCCCGCACCACCCTCCAGACGTACGTCCTCCAGCTGCGGGCCCTCATCGCCGCGGCCCTCGACCAGGCCGCCGCCCGGTCCGCCGAGGACAGCGCGGACGGGCACCCCGTGCAGGGCGCGGCGGCCGCCGGCCGGCGCACCGCCAAGGACGTCCTCGTCACCCTGCCCGGCGGCTACCTGCTCAACAGCGGCGGCGGCACCAGCGACGTCCGCGAGTTCGACCGCCTCGCCGGCATGGGATACCGCGCCATGGACGCGGACGACTTCCCCGGCGCGGCCCGGCTGCTCCGCGAGGCGCTGTCCCTGTGGTCCGGCCCGGCCTTCGCCGACGTCCAGGGCGGCGTCCAGCTCGACATGGAGACGCGGCGGCTGGAGGAGACCCGGCTCTGCGCCCTCGACCAGCGCATCGAGGCCGACATGCGCCTCGGCCGGCACCGCGAGCTGCTCGCCGAGCTCACCGTCCTCGTCAGCCGCTACCGCACCCACGAGAACCTGCACGGCCAGTTCATGCTGGCCCTGCACCGCTCCGGCCGCCGCGGCGAAGCCCTCGACGTCTACCAGCGGCTGCGCGCCACCCTCGTGCGGGAGCTCGGCATCGAACCCTCCGCGGCCCTGCGCAGACTGCAGCGCTCCATCCTGATGGCGGCCCCGGAGAACCAGCTCGACAGCGCCGCCAAGGCGGCCAGCGAGCGGCTCGTACGCGTCGGCTGACATGGCCGGCGCGCGCAGGACCACAGCCGGGGCCACGGGCGCCGCGGCCGGGACCGCGGGCAGGACCGCGGCCGGGACCGCAGGCAGGGCCGGGGCCGCGGGCAGGGCCGGCGGCAGGACCGCGGGCCGGGGAGGCGGAACCGTGCAGGAGAGGTCGGAGCGCACCCGCCGGCGGCTCGTCCGGGCCGGCGCCGAGATGTTCCACCGCAACGGCTACGCGCAGTCCACGCTCGGCGACATCGCCCGCACCGCCGGCGTCACCAAGGGCGCCCTGTACTTCCACTTCGGCTCCAAGGACGAACTCGCCGAAGCCGTCCAGCAGCGCGGCGCAGCCCTGCTCGGCGACACCGTGCGCGAGCTGCGCGCCGCCGGGGCCTCCCCGCTGCAGGCGCTGGTCACCACCACGCACTGGCTGGCCCGCGCCCTGCACGACGACCCCGCCGTCCCGGCGAGCTTCCGCATCACCAAGGAGTGCACCGGCCGGCCCGCCGGAACCGCCGACTTCCACCGGGCGTGGCTCGGCGCCGTCCGCACCCTGCTGCGGCAGGCCCGCGACGCCGGCGAACTGCGGCCGGGCCTCGGCTGGGAGAGCGCCGAGTCGCTCGTCGCCGCGGCCGCCTGCGGCATCGAGGCCCTCGCCGCCGCCGGCATGCCGAACGACGAACTGCGCAGCAGGGTCGCCGCCATGTGGGAGCTGCTGCTGCCCGGCCTCGTCCCCGGCACCGCCGCCGCGTACGCCGTCCGCCCGCCGGGGGAGGAGCCGGCCGGGCCGCCCGCGTCCGCGACGGCGCCGAGCCGCCCCGGTACCGCCGAACCCCTGGAGTGCCGCCGATGACGACCGGTGAACACCCGCTCCCCGAGGCCGCATCCGCCCCCGCACCCGCTGCCGCGGCGGCCGGAGCGACCGCGGACGTGCCCGCCGAGGTCCTGGCCGACGTCCTCGGCGTCCTCGGCGACGTCCTGCGGATCGACGCCGCCCGGATCGACCCGCGGCAGACCTTCTGGTCCCTCGGCATGGACTCCCTGCTGACCGTCGAACTCGTCGCGGTCGTCAACGCCCGCCACGGCACGGCGATCCTGCCGACCGACCTCTACGAACACCCCACCCCGGAGTCGTTCGCCGCGCAGGTGGCCGCGGAGCTGCACCGGACGGCCGCCCCC
>NZ_RPSE01000589.1:0-2675 GCF_003949955.1 Streptomyces sp. WAC05292 | reverse complement strand
GCGGTGGAGCGGGCGGCGACTTCCTGCATCCACTCGGTGAGCATGGTGCGGCCGCCGGGCGCGGCGGCGATCCGGCGCATGGCGTCCGCGCCGGTGTGCGCGTCGTTGAAGGCGTACGCGGCGCGCTGGAAGGCGGGCCGGAAGCGCCGGTCGGCGGCGAGTGCGACCAGGTCGCGGCGGGCGTCGCCCGCGGCCCAGTCGGCGAGGTTCATGTTCCTGTCCCGGTGGTGGCGGCGCTGCTTGGCGCCGTCCTCCTCGGGGTCGGCGACGGGGATGCCGAGGGACAGCAGGAGGTCGAGGAGGTCGACGTCCTGGACGCCGATCCGCAGGCCGGTTTCGCGGTCCGGCGCGGACGCTTCGGCGCGCAGCCGGTCGGCGGCCCGCTCCACCAGGTCGAGGAGGGCGGGCAGGGAGGGGCGGCGGCCCCAGCCGCCGTGGCGGGCGGCGTGGAAGCGCTCCAGCCAGCCGGAGGTGCCGTCGGTGCAGCGCTCTTCGGCGGGCAGGCCCGCGTCGACGAGGCTGGCGGTCGCCCCGGACTCCTCCAGGACCTCCAGCCACAGGTCGGTGAGGTCGCCGTCGCCGCCGGGCGGCATCAGTTCGAGCAGGGTGCCGCGGACGGCGGGCTCGCGCCGGGCGAGCGCGATGAGCGCGGTGCGGTGGGCCTTCCACCAGCCGTACGCGGCGCGCAGGGTGGCGGGCAGCGGGAGCAGTTCGGCGAGGTAGTCCTGCTCGGCGCGGTTCCCGGTGATCCCGGCGGCGCGGGCGAGGCGGCGGAGCTCGGTCGCGGCCTGCGCGGACGGCGGCAGACCGCCGGCGGTGCGGCGCACGCACAGGCGCACGAAGCGGGCGTGGGCCTCCTCGGGCCCTACGCGGGCGGAGAGCGCCTTCGCGTAGCCGGTGAGGACCTTCACGGGGAGGGCGCCGACGAGGGCGAACTCCAGGAAGACCGCGTCGAGGCGGTCCTCGTCGACGGCGAGGCCGTGCTGCGCCTCGGCGTCGCGGGCGCGGCCGAACAGCTGGGCGGCGTAAGTGGTGTTCTCGACGGCGAGGAAGAGGCGCGCGGCCTGCTCGTAGAAGACGGGCAGGAAGTGCGGGACGGCGGCGGCGAGCCGGCCGGCCAGTTCGTGGCAGGCGTCGAGGGCGGCCTTGGGCTTGTTCTTGGCCTGGCGGGCGACCCGGTCGAGTTCGGGGACGACGGCGAGGGCGTGGTGGCCGTCCTCGGGGTGGTGGACGAGGACCCATTCGGGGAAGCCGAGGGCCTGGCGCTGGCCGAGGCCGACGACGGGCGGCTCGGCCGCGTCGGGGACGAGCCCGAGGAAGCCGGCGGCGAGGTCCTCGGCCGGGCCCAGTTCGGCGGCGGCGAGGCGGACGACGACGCGGCCTTCGGGCAGGGCCGGGTGCCGGTAGGCGCGGGCGGTCAGGTCGACGGCGGACGGCCCGGCGTCGGGGGTGCCGACCGGCAGGACGGCGCCCGCCTTCAGGAGCTGTTCGGCCCCGGGTGCGGTGGCGGCGGTCGTGGTGGTGGTCGTGGTCGTCATCACGCGTCCTTGCCCTCTTCGATCTTGCGGCTGGCGTAGAGCGCCGCGGCCATGCGCATCCCCTCGGACCAGGCGACCGGGCCGACCTCGGCGAGGCGGACGGTCCGGCCGTCCGCGTCGTGCCAGGTCAGTGCGCCCGTCGTGGTCTCGGCGTCGTAGTAGGGCTCCCCGATCCAGACGGCCGCCTCCACGCCGCGCCCGGAGTCGCGGACCGCGCAGGTGGCGTAGCCGCCGGAGACCCGGTAGCCCAGGGAGGTGGCGCGGGCCGCGAGGCCGAAGCGGTGGGGAAAGACGCCGCCCGCGTAGTCGCGGACCTCGGTGGCCTTGTCCTCCAGCCCCTCCGGCTTGTGCCAGGTGGCCCGGTGGATCTGCTCGACGCGCTGCACGATGCCGAGTTCGGCCGCGAAGTCGCGTACGTCGTCCAGGTCGGGCAGCAGCACCGGGTGCGGCAGGGTGACGGTGCGCGGCGAGAGCCGTACGGTCTCGCCGTCCAGGTTGACGACCTTCAGCTCGCCGGAGGAGGTGGCGTCGCGGAGGAAGCCGACCTCGTCCGGGTCGTCGCCGACGACGGCCATGTCGCGCAGCGCGCCCTGCCAGGCCTCGTCCTGCCAGACGCTCGCGAGGAGCGCCGTCGGGACGGGCAGGGAGGACACCATCCACGCGTCGACCTGTGCGGTGCAGGCCGCCTCGTGCCGGTCGAGCCATTCGGCGAGCCGGCGCAGCCGGTCCACCTCGGGGTGCTCGCGCAGGGCCTTGGGCAGGGACTTCAACTGCCGCCCCGCAGCCCGCCCGGTGGCGGACCGAGCCGCCACCTTTCCGTCGATCAGGGCGATTTCGTACCCCTCGCCCGCTGCCAGCCATGCCATCAGTACGTGCCTCTCCGCCTGCCCGATCCGGTTTCGCGCAGCATTGGCCAGAGGCGAGAAATCACCCCTGAGCTGCGGTATGCCGGGGACATTAGCGAGGCCCTCTGACAACGCCCGGGCCAGGGTGGGCGATGGGAACGGCCGCGGCCCGTCCCGGGGGCGGGCCGGTGTCTTCGACTCGGAGTGCGAGGTGGGGGTGGTTGGGAGGCCGGGACCGGTGCCGGCCGCCAGCCCGGCCTGGGAGCCGGGGACCCCCCCACCGGGGCACCGG
>NZ_RPSE01000588.1:0-2704 GCF_003949955.1 Streptomyces sp. WAC05292 | reverse complement strand
CGGCGGGCTCCTCCTCCACCGAGACACCGAAGTCGGTGGCGATCCCGGCGAGCCCGTCGGCGTACCCCTGGCCGACCGCGCGCACCTTCCACGCGCCGCCGCGGCGGTAGACCTCCACCACCACGAGCGCCGTCTCCGTCCCGAGCTGCGGTGGCGTGAACGTCGCGATCACCGCGCCCGTGTCCGCCTGCCGCACGGTCGCGGTCGGCTCGATGCCCTGGAACGTCTGCCCGGCCGCGTCCGGACTGGCCGTGACGACGACGCGCTCGACGTCCGGCGGCAGCGCACCCGTGTCCACGGTGACGGAGTCGGGCCCCGCCCCGCCGCCGGAGCGGTGGGAGACGCCCGGACCGGAGGGCTGGTTGTAGAAGACGAAGTCGGCGTCGGAGCGGACCTTGCCGTCGGCCGCGAGGAGGAGCCCCGAGACGTCGAGCCGCACCGGGGCGGCCACCTCGACCGTCACGCGGACGGCTTCGAGCGGCAGGTTGGAACCAGGGGTCATAGCGGTCATGCCCGGAGAACGACCGGGGGTGCCGCACCGTTCCCCCGACGCCCTCCGCTACCCCGTACGGGCGGCGGCGGGCTGCCCCGTACGGCGGTGCCGGGCGGCTTCAGCGCCGGTTGCGCGGATGGTTGCGGGCGGTGCGCTCGTTCCCGAACTTGTACGCGCCCGTCCATCTGGCCATCACGAGCTGCGCGTCGCCCGACTCCACCTCGGCGAGGAACTTCTCCGCGCGCGGCCCGCGCAGGGTGCCCGCGGGCCGGCCGCGGTGGGTGATGGCGACGGTGCCGTCGCCCCGTTGCTCGTACGTGAATCCCTGTGGTCTCGGCATGCGCGCAGCCTGCCCCGGCCCGGCCGGGGCAGGCAACCGGATTTGGTCAGGCCGTTCCGGTGACGCGGCGGGGCAGTCCCAGCGGGTTCGCCTCCCGCAGCTCCGGCGGAAGCAGCGCGTCCGGCACGGACTGGTAGGCGACGGGCCGCAGCCAGCGCTCGATCGCCGTCACCCCGACCGACGTGGAGTGCGAGGTCGCCGCCGGGTACGGGCCGCCGTGGTGCTGCGCCGGCGCCACCGCGACGCCCGTCGGCCAGCCGTTGACGACGATCCGCCCGGCCAGCTCCGTCACCCGGGCCACCAGCGCGGCAGCGGGGCCCGGCGCCCCGTCCGCCTCCGCCGCGGAGACGTGGAGCGTCGCGCTCAGATTGCCGGCCAGGCTGTCCAGAACGGCGCTCGCCTCGTCCTGGCCCGCGTACCGGACGAGGACCGTGACGGGGCCGAAGCACTCCTCCAGCAGCAGGTCGTACGGGCCGCCCGCAAGGAGGGCGGAGGCCTGCACGGCCAGGCAGCCGGCGCCGACGGCGTGCTCCCCGGCGGCGCCTGCGGCGACGGGCGCGGTGACGCCGGGCAGGGCCGCCCGCTCGGCGACCCCGGCCGCGAAGGCGTCCCGCATCCGGTGGTCGAGGAGGACGCCCGGCCCGGTCTCGCCGAGCGCCTTGGCGAGCGCGCCGGCCAGCCGGTCCCCGGCCGCCCCCTCCGGTACGAGGACCAGGCCCGGCTTGACGCAGAACTGGCCGTTCCCGAGGGTCACCGAGGCGGCGAGGCCCGCGCCGATCTCCTCGGCCCGCTCGGCGGCGGCGTCCGGGGTGACCACGACGGGGTTCAGGGAGCCGAGCTCGCCGTGGAAGGGGATCGGCACCGGGCGGGCGGCGGCCGCGTCGAACAGGGCGCGCCCGCCGCGCACCGACCCGGTGAACCCGGCCGCGGAGACCAGCGGGTGCCGGATCAGCTCCAGGCCCGCGTCGAAGCCGTGGACCACCGACACGACCGCCTCCGGCAGTCCGGACGCCGCGGCCGCGCGGCGCAGGAGCGAGGCGCACAGCTCGGAGGCGGCCGGGTGGTCGGGGTGGGCCTTGACGACCACCGGGCAGCCGGCGGCCAGGGCGCTCGCGGTGTCCCCGCCGGGGACGGAGAAGGCGAGGGGGAAGTTGGAGGCGGCGTAGACGGCGACCACGCCCAGCGGCACCTTGTAGCGGCGCAGTTCGGGGCGCGGCGGGGTGAGGGAGGCGTCGGCCCGGTCGATGCGGATGTCGAGGTAGGAGCCCTCGGCCACGGCGTCGGCGAAGGCCCGCAGCTGGCCGGTGGTCCGGGCGAGTTCGCCGGTGAGGCGGGCCGGGCCGAGCGCCGTCTCGGCGTCGGCGGTCTCCACGATCCGGGCTGCTTCCCCGTCGAGCAGGTCGGCGGCGGCGCGGAGGAAGGCGGTGCGTGCGGAGCGGTCGGCGAGCGCGCCGCGGGCCGCGTGCGCGGCGCGCACGGCGGCGTCCACGTCCGCCGGGGCGGCTTCCAGGGTGACCTGTTCCCGCTGCTTCCCGGTGCGGGGGTCCACACTCCAGACTGGTGTCCCTGCTGCCATGCCGTACTGCCTCCTGGATCCGCGCCGGCCCGCCGGAGTCGTTCAGTATTCTGAACGCCGTCCCGGTGGGTGAATGATCTCCATCCGTTCCGGACTCTATTTCCGCGTCCACGGCGTGACAAGAGACCGTGACAAGAGGCGAGAAGGGGCACAAGGCGCATGACAGCAGGAGCAGGCGGAGGAGCAGGCGCAGGAGCAGGCGGAGGAGCAGGCGCAGGAGCAGGCGGAGACGCAGACGCGGGCAGGGGCGCGAGCGGAGCCGCCGGCGCCGGCACGGCCGCGGCGGGGGTGCGGG
>NZ_RPSE01000587.1:0-2747 GCF_003949955.1 Streptomyces sp. WAC05292 | reverse complement strand
CGGCGCCGAGCGCGGCGGCGTAGCGGCGCACCAGCGTGGACAGTTGTGCTCCCCAGCTCTGGGCCTTGGGCGGCGGTGCGGCGAAGGCGCCCGGGTGCCGCTCCTCGGGCTGTCCGGGCCGGCGGGCTCGGGCGGCTCCGGCGGGAGGGCCGCGCCCTCGGCGATGCGGATCTGGAGGGCGACGAGGTCGACGCCGTGGACGGCCTCGGTGACGGGGTGCTCGACCTGGAGCCGGGTGTTCATCTCCAGGAAGCACGGGCGCCCGTCGGCGTCGAGCAGGAACTCGACCGTGCCCGCCCCCCGGTAGCCGACGGCCCGGGCGGCCGCGACGGCCGCCTCGTGCAGGGTGCGGCGCAGGCCGTCGGACAGGCCGGGCGCCGGGGCCTCCTCGACGACCTTCTGGTGGCGGCGCTGGAGGGAGCAGTCGCGGGTGCCGAGCGCCCACACGGTGCCGTGCCCGTCGGCGAGGACCTGCACCTCCACGTGGCGGCCGCGTTCGACGTACGGCTCGGCGAAGACCTCGCCGTCGCCGAACGCGGACCGGGCCTCGGCGGCCGCAGCGTCGAGTGCGGGCCCCAGCGCGTCGAGGTCGCGGACGACGCGCATGCCGCGCCCGCCGCCGCCGGCGGCCGCCTTCAGCAGCAGCGGCAGGTCGGCGGCGGTGGCGGCCGCCGGGTCGACGGGGTCGAGGAGCGGGACCTTGGCGGCCCGCATCAGCTCCTTGGCGCGGGTCTTCGAGGCCATCGCCTCGATCGCGTCGGGCGGCGGGCCGATCCAGGCCAGGCCGGCGGCCAGGACGTCGCGGGCGAAGGCGGCGTTCTCGGAGAGGAAGCCGTAGCCGGGGTGGACGGCGTCCGCGCCGGCGGCCAGGGCCGCCGCGATGACGAGGTCGCCGCGCAGGTAGGTGTCGGCCGGGGCGGCGCCCGGCAGGCGCACGGCCGTGTCGGCCTCGCGGACGTGCAGGGCGCCGGCGTCGGGGTCGGAGTGGACGGCGACCGACGCGAGGCCCATGGCGCGGGCCGTGCGGAAGACGCGGACGGCGATCTCGCCGCGGTTCGCGACGAGGACGGAGGTGATCGGCAGGGCCGTGGTCGTGGTCGTGGTCATGGGGCGGTCACTCACATCCGGAAGACGCCGAAGCCGCCGCGGGCGCCCTCGACGGGGGCGTTGTGGACGGCCGAGAGGCACAGGCCGAGGACGGTGCGGGTGTCGCGGGGGTCGATGACCCCGTCGTCGTACAGCCGCCCGGACAGGAACATCGGCAGGGACTCGGCCTCGATCTGCGCCTCGACGAAGGCGCGCATCCCGGCGTCGGCCTCCTCGTCGTACGGCTTGCCCTTCGCGGCGGCGGACTGCCGGGCCACGATGGACAGCACCCCGGCGAGCTGCTGCGGTCCCATGACGGCGGACTTGGCGCTGGGCCAGGCGAACAGGAAGCGGGGCTCGTAGGCGCGGCCGCACATGCCGTAGTGGCCGGCCCCGTAGCTGGCGCCGATGAGGACGGACAGGTGGGGGACGCGGGAGTTGGAGACGGCGTTGATCATCATGGCGCCGTGTTTGATGATGCCGCCCTGCTCGTACTCCCTGCCCACCATGTAGCCGGTGGTGTTGTGGAGGAACAGCAGCGGGATGTCCCGCTGGTTGGCGAGCTGGATGAACTGGGCGGCCTTCTGCGACTCGGCGCTGAACAGCACGCCGCGGGCGTTGGCGAGGACGCCGACGGGCCAGCCGTGCAGGCGGGCCCAGCCGGTGACGAGGCTGCTGCCGTAGAGGGGCTTGAACTCGTCGAAGTCGGAGCCGTCGACGATGCGGGCGATGACCTCGCGCGGGTCGAAGGGCGTGCGCAGGTCCTCGGGGACGATTCCGAGGAGCTCCTCCGCGTCGTACAGCGGCTCCTCGGCGGCCGGCGGCTCCGGGTGGGCGCGGCGGTGCTCCAGGCGGGCGACGATGCGGCGGGCGCGGCGGATCGCGTCGGGTTCGTCGAGGGCGTGGTGGTCGGCGAGGCCGGAGGTGCGGGCGTGCATGTCGGCGCCGCCCAGGGACTCGTCGTCGCTCTCCTCGCCGGTGGCCATCTTCACGAGCGGCGGGCCGCCGAGGAACACCTTCGACCGGCCTTTGATCATGACGGTGTGGTCGGACATGCCGGGGACGTACGCGCCTCCGGCGGTCGAGTTGCCGAAGACGACGGCGACGGTGGGCACACCGGCGGCCGACAGGCGGGTGAGGTCGCGGAAGAGCGCCCCGCCCGGGATGAAGATCTCCTTCTGGGAGGGCAGGTCGGCGCCTCCGGATTCGACGAGGCTGATGAGCGGGAGCCGGTTCTGCAGGGCGATCTCGTTGGCCCGCAGGGCCTTCTTCAGCGTCCACGGGTTGGAGGCGCCGCCGCGGACGGTGGGGTCGTTGGCGGTGATGACGCATTCGGTGCCCTCGACGGTGCCGATGCCGGTGACGAGGGACGCGCCGACCGGGTAATCGCTGCCCCAGGCGGCGAGCGGGGACAGCTCCAGGAACGGCGTGTCCGGATCGAGGAGCAGCTCGATCCGCTCCCGGGCGGGGAGCTTGCCGCGGTCGCGGTGGCGGGCCGTGTACTTCTCGCCGCCGCCCGCCAGTGCCTTGGCGTGTTCGGCGTCGAGGGCGGCGAGGCGTTCGAGGGCGGCGCCGCGGGCGGCCGCGTACTCGGGGGCGCGGGGGTCCACGGCGGTGCTGAGGCGGGTCATGGTCCGGTCCCCTCCGGGGCGGGCAGCAGG
>NZ_RPSE01000586.1:0-2763 GCF_003949955.1 Streptomyces sp. WAC05292 | reverse complement strand
GGCGGTGGCGGTGGTGATCGGGAGCCGATCGGTCGGGGTCAGGGATGGCGCCGGGGGTGTCCCGGGCTTTCCGCCGGGACGCCGCCAGGGGAATGACCTGGAGGAACGGGGCCTGTTGCGCAGGATCAGAGAGCCCGGCTCCTCACCCCGGGAGCCGCATCCGGCCCCGCGGGCATCAGCGGACCCGTCGGCGGAAGCCGGGCGGGCCGTGGGAAACCACGGCCGGAGCGCCATCCGGGTACACGGACGCGTCACATCGCTGCGTGCGCGTCCTGGGCCTGGCGGCGGACGGCCGTCGTCGGCTGGGATAGGCGTCAGAGCGCTGCGTCGGCGCCGCCGGCCCAGCGTCCGGCTGCCGTCGGCCAGGCCGGCGAAGTGGAACGGTACCGAGAGGTGACCGGCCCGCCGCACGAGACGGCGCCCCCTCCGCGAGGGGGCGCCGTTCCGGTGTCCGCCGGGGGCGTCGTGCCGTCTAGACCGCCGATTCCGGTGTGATGCGGCTGCGGACCGCCGACTGGACGTCCTCCTCCTCCGCCGGGTCCGCCGCCAGGCGGCGGAGGCGGGGGGCCACACGGGCGTCGGCGGTTTCGGCGTGGTGGGCCGCGACCTCGCGGGTGGTCTCCTCGCAGTCCCACAGGCACTCGACGGCGAAGCCCGCCGCGAAGGAGGGGTCCGTGTCCGCCAGGGCTCGGGCGGCGCGGCCGCGGAGGTGGGAGGAGGCCGTTTCGCGGTAGACGTGGCGCAGCACGGGGGCCGCGCAGCCGATGGAGAGCCGGCCCGCTCCGTCGACGAGGGCGTAGAGGCGGCGGGAGTCGGGGCCGGAGCCGCGGACGGTGTCGCGGAGGGCGCCGAGGACGAGGGGGGCGTCGTCGGGGCCGCCGTGGGAGGCGAGGAGTGCGGCGGCGGCTTCGCCGAGGGCGTCGGGGCGGTGGACCCACCCGCGGGCCCGTTCGAGGGCGGCGGGTCCGCACATGCGCTCGTAGGCGGCGACGGCGGGCTCGTCGGCGGCGGCTTCGATGAGGTCGAGGACGGCCGGGTTCTCCGGTTCGGCGACGACGAGGTGGTGCAGGGCGGTGGCGCGGGCGGCGTCGCCGAGGGTTCCCGCGGCGGCGGCCAGGATGGTGCCGCGGTCGTCGGGGGAGGCGACGGCGGCGAGGCAGCGCGCGGCGGGCACGTGCAGGGGGGTGCCGCGGCGCAGGCCTTCGGCGGCCCAGTCGAAGACGGCGAGGACGCCCCAGCCGGGGCGCGGGCCGTTGGGGGTGAGCTGGCGCTGCCAGCGGTCGAAGGAGCCCTGGCGGCGGGCGGCGCCGAGGCGGGCGCCGTGCTCGGGGGTCTCCTCCCACAGGCGCCAGGGGCGGGGCTCGTAGGCGTCGCGGACGGCGGCGGCCAGCCGCGCCTCGCCCTCGGGGGTGCCGGGGAAGCGGGCGAGGACGGGCGCGGCGAGGGAGAGCAGTCCCTCGTCGTCGTCGCGCAGGGCGAGCTCGTCGAGTGCCCAGGCCCAGTTGGCTCCGGAGGCGGCATAGCGGCGCAGCAGCATGAGGGCGTCGTCGCGGCCGTAGGAGGCGAGGTGTCCGAGGACGGACAGGGCGAGGCCGGTGCGCTGCTCGGAGTCGTCGACGAGGTCGTCGGCGCCGAAGAGGTGGCTTTCGATCTCGCCGAGGGGCCCGTCCAGGTCGAGGTACAGGCGGGCGTAGTAGAGGGAGCGGTTCTCGACCTGCCAGTCCTGGCGCGGGTCACGGAGCACGCACTGGTTGAGTGCCCGGAGGGCTTCGGGCCGGGGGGCCGCGAGGGCGTGCAGGGTGCCGTCGCCGCGGCCCCGCTGGAGGAGGCCGAGCAGGGTGCCGCTTGGCGCTATGACTGGTTCGAACATGGGAATGGCCTCACATCAAGCTGGGGACGCAACCGGGAATCGGGGTTCACAGGGCCGCGTAACAGCATGTGAGGACGTTCGCCGTCGTGTTCCGCTCGATGTAGACCATTGCCTTCTCACTCTCGTCGGTGCTTCGCGGCCTGGCGGCCGGTTCCGCAGGGATACGGGTCGGACACGCTTCGTGTCCTGCCCCTCCTGCCCGTCTGCCGAGCTCACGAATCGAATCCGACGCCATGATGACCCAGCCGGTTTGTGTGCCGCGACCACATTTACGGCCGCCGTGACCAACCCGTGAGGTGGGCGGCCGGTCACGCCGTGCCAGGTCACGACCGAAAACGGACTACTGCGCTCCGAAGAGTTCGAGCAAGTCGGCCTTGGCGAACATGCGGGCGGTGTCCACGGCGGACGGGGTGCCGGCGTGAGGGTCGGCGCCGCCGGCGAGGAGGGCGCGGATGACGGCCTCCTCGCCCTTGAAGACGGCGCCGGCGAGCGGGGTCTGGCCGCGGTCGTTGGCGCGGTCGGCCTCGGCGCCGCGCCTCAGGAGGGCGGTGACGGTGTCGGCGTGGCCGTGGTAGGCGGCGAGCATGACGAGGGTGTCGCCGCGGTCGTTGGTGAGGTTGGCGGGGACGCCGGCGTCGAGGTAGGCGGCGAGCGTCCCGGTCTCCCCCTGGCGGGCGAGGTCGAAGACCTTGGTGGCCAGCTCGATGACGTCCTCGTCGGGGGCGCCCTGGGAGCCGCCGTCGGTGGGCTGGTGCTCGCTCATCGGTCGGTTGCCGCCTTTCGCTCGGGGTGGAAGTCGTGGTGGCCCGCGGGGCGGCGCGGTGGGTGCGCGCCCGTACGGGTGAGCGCCAGCGTAGCGCCCGGGCCTGCGGGGACGGGGGCGAGTCCGGGGG
>NZ_RPSE01000585.1:0-2763 GCF_003949955.1 Streptomyces sp. WAC05292 | reverse complement strand
GGGCCGCGCAGGCCGTGGTCGGTGGCGGGCGGGGCGTTCTCCGGGTGCGCGGTTTTCCCGGCGGACAACGGGACCTTCGCCGTCACCGTGTTCGTCCACACACAGGACCCGACCCGCTCGGCCCTGCGCGATCCGGCCGTCTTCGAGCGGGCGGCGCGCGCCTTCCCGCCGGGGGCTGCCTGGCTCGCCCTGGGCGCCGAGCCGCTGACCGGGGTTCTGGCGACGGCGAGCCTGGACAACCGGTGGAGCGCCCTCGTCGACGAGCGGGGGCCGGTGGTGCGCGGACTCGTGCCGGTCGGCGACGCCGTCACCCACACCAACCCGACGCTCGGGCAGGGCACGTCGCTCGCCCTGTGGGCCGCGCTCCGGGTGGCCCGTACGGCCGACCGGGACACCGGATCGGCGCGGTACGCGGTCGCGCACCACGCGTGGGCGGTGCGCACGCTCAAGCCGTGGTTCGACTTCCAGGTCGTCGCCGATGCGGCCGTCGGCGAGCGGTTCGCGACGCGGGGTGCCCGCACGGGCAGGACTCGGGAGGCGGCGGCGCTGTTCGACTGCGCGCTGCACGACCCCGAGGTGATGCGGGCCCGGGCCAGGGTCCGCCACCTGGCCGAGCGGCCCGAGCGGGCGTACGCGGACCCGGAGGTCCGGCAGCGGGTGGCGAGCTGGCTGGAGGCCCGGCCGGACTACGAGCCGAACGCGGCCGGCCCGGACCGGGGGGAGTGGGAGAAGCTGACCGGCGGGTGAGCGGGGCGGGACGGCGGGTGAGCCGGGCCGACCGGCGGTCGGGCGGTGCGAGCCGGCGGTCGGGCGGTGCGGGTGCTCAGGCGGCGGGACCGGTGCCGAGCACCTCGGCGAGGTCGTAGCCGACGATTTCGTCGAGCTGGGCGTAGGTACAGCTCTCGGGGGTGCGGTCGGGGCGCCAGCAGCGGAACTGCGCCGTGTGGCGGAACCGGTCGCCCTCCATGTGGTCGTACGCGACCTCGCAGACGCGCTCGGGGCGCAGCGGCACCCAGGAGAGGTCCTTCTTGCCGGTCCAGCGGCTCTGCGCGCCGGGCAGGCGGGCGCTCTCGTGCGCGGATTCCTCGGCCCAGGCGGCCCAGGGGTGCTCGGAGGCGTCCTCCATGCGCAGGGCGGCGAGTTCCTCGACGAGTTCGGCGCGGCGCTTCATGGGGAAGGCGGCGCAGACGCCGACGTGCTGGAGAATGCCGCGGTCGTCGTGGAGGCCCAGCAGCAGCGATCCGACAATCGGACCGCTCTTGTGGAAACGGAAACCGGCGACGACGACGTCGGCCGTACGCTCGTGCTTGATTTTGAACATGAGGCGCGCATCGGGCCGGTAGGGCAGGTCGAGGGGTTTCGCGACCACACCGTCGAGCCCGGCGCCCTCGAACTGCTCGAACCACTGCTGCGCGAGGGCGGGGTCGGTGGTGGCGGGTGCGAGGTGGACGGGGGGCCGCGTGGTGGAGAGGGCAGAGCACAGGGCGCTGCGGCGGTCGGTGAGCGGGGTGTCGAGGAGGGAGCGGTCGCCGAGGGCGAGCAGGTCGAAGGCGACGAAGCTGGCGGGGGTGGTCGAGGCCAGGAGGTCGACGCGGGATTTGGCGGGGTGGATCCGCTCCGTCAGCCGGTCGAAGTCCAGCCGCCCGCCGTGCACGATGACGATCTCGCCGTCGACCACGCAGCGGTCCGGCAGGTTCTCCTTCAAAGCGCTCACGAGTTCGGGGAAATACCTGGTCAGGGGCTTGCCCGTGCGGCTGCCGAGTTGGATCTCGTCGCCGTCGCGGTGGACGATGGCGCGGAAGCCGTCCCACTTCGCCTCGTACTGCATCCCGGGCGGGATCTTCGCCACCGACTTGGCGAGCATCGGCAGCACGGGCGGCATGACGGGCAGGTCCATGCCCACGATTCTGCGGCGGTATGTCGGGCTTCGCCCGGTATGCGCGTCGGGTCGGGCCCGCCTACCGTGGCGCACATGGGTGCATCCGGGAACGCGATCGAGCTGGAGGCGGGCGGCCGGAAGGTACGCCTGTCCAATCCGGACAAGGTGTACTTCCCCGAGCGGGGCCTCACCAAGCTCGACGTCGCCCGGTACTACCTGGCCGTGGGGGACGGCATCACCCGCGCCCTGCGCGACCGCCCCACCACGCTGGAGCGGTATCCCGACGGGGTGGAAGGCGAGTCGTTCTTCCAGAAGCGCGCCCCGAAAACCCTGCCCGACTGGATCCCCACCGCCCACATCGCCTTCCCCAGCGGGCGCACCGCCGACGAGATCTGCCCGACCGAGCCGGCCGCCGTACTGTGGGCGGCCAACCTCGGCTGCCTCACCTTCCACCCCTGGCCGGTGCGCCGGGAGGACACCGACCGGCCCGACGAGCTGCGCATCGACCTCGACCCCCAGCCGGGCACCGACTACGGCGACGCGGTCGTCGCCGCGCACGAGCTGCGCGACATCCTGGAGGAGCTGCGACTGCGCGGCTGGCCCAAGACCTCGGGCGGGCGCGGGCTGCACGTGTTCGTCCCGATCGAACCGCGGTGGACCTTCACCGACGTACGGCGCTGTGCGATCGCGATCGGCCGGGAACTGGAGGCCCGCATGCCGGGCCGGGTCACCACCGCCTGGTGGAAGGAGGAGCGCGGCGAGCGCATCTTCGTCGACTACAACCAGACGGCCCGCGACCGCACCATCGCCTCGGCGTACTCCGTCCGCCCCCGCCCCCACGCCCCCACCCCCTCGCGCGCCCCCCCCCCCCGCCCCCCCGCCGC
>NZ_RPSE01000584.1:0-2780 GCF_003949955.1 Streptomyces sp. WAC05292 | reverse complement strand
CCGCGCGGCCCGCCGCCCGCCCGCCGCCCGGCCGCGTCCGGAGCGCGCGAACGGCCGGCCCTGGGCCACCATGGTCACGTGGGAGACTCACCGGCGCGGGACCCCGGTGCCGGCCACCGGCGGCTGGGCGAGGCGCTGCTCGACCTCCGCGCCGCGGCCGGCGCGTCCATCGGCATGCTGTACCTGCCGGCCCCCGCACAGGGCATGCTGCACCTCGCGCTCACGATCGGCGTGGCCCGCGAATTCGCCGTCCCCTGGTCGCGGGTCGGGCTGCGGGACCCCATCCCGGTCGCCGACGCGGTTCGCGAGCGGCGGCTGGTGTGGCTGGGGGGCCAGGAGGAGACGGCGAGCCGGTACCCGCGCCTGGGCCTGGTCGTCCCCTACCGCTTCTCCCTCGCCGCCGCGCCGCTCGACACCGACCCCGGCGCGGGCGCGGCGGCGGGCGCCGGCCTGGTCATGCTCTGGCCCGGCTCCCACGGGCCCGAGCTCGCCGAGCGCGAGAGGCAGGCCCTCGCGGCGGGGTGCGCCCGCCTGGCCGGCATCCTGCGCCGGTCCGCCGAGGAGGGCCACCCGGTCCGCGCGGCCGCCCACCCGGTCATCCTGGCGCCGCGGCCGCCGCCCACCCCGGGGCCCGTCGAGGCGGCCGCCGCCATGGCCTTCATCCGGCGGCTGCCCGGGGGGAGCTGCGCCCTGGACCTGAACGGGAAGATCACCTTCATCACCCAGGAGGCGGCCGACCTGCTCGGCTCCCCGGTCCGGCGGCTCGTCGGCGCCCTGCCGTGGGAGGCCCTGCCCTGGATGGACACCCCCGCGATCGAGGAGCACTACCGGGCGGCCGTGATGAGCCGGCTGCCGCGCAGCTTCAGCGCCGTGCACCCGGCCGGCCACCGGGTGCGCTTCGACCTCCACCCGGACGACTCGGGGATCAGCGTCCGGATCACCGCCGGCGGCTCCCCGGCCGAAGGCGCCCCCGGCGGGGGAGCCCTCGGCCCCGACGTGGCCGTCGAGCCGCCGCCTGCGGCCGCGCCCGCCCGCCCCGCGGCATCCGCGGACGCCGCCGCCCGCCCGTCCACGGCGCCCGATCCGGAGCAGGGGGCGGCGCCCGCCCCGAGCCGCGCCATCGCCCTCTACCAGCTGATGCACCTGGCGGCCAGCCTCACCGAGGCCGCGCACGCCCAGGACGTCGTCGACAAGGCGGCCGACCAGCTGGTGCCCGCGCTCGGTGCGCAGGCCATGGCCCTGCTCGTCGAGGAGGAGCGGCGGCTGAGGATCATCGGCCACCGCGGCTACACCGACGAGCTCATGACCCGCTACGACGGCCTGCCCGTCACGGCCCGGAGCGCGACGACGGAGGTCATCCGCACCCGCACCCCGCTCTTCTTCGAGAGCCCGGCCGCCCTGCTGGCCGCGTACCCCGGCGCCGACATCGAGGACGGGATGGGGGCCTGGGGCTTCGTCCCGCTCATCACCTCGAACCGGCCGGTGGGCTGCCTCGTGCTCGCGTACTCCCGGCCCCGGCCCTTCGCCGCGGGCGAGAAGGCCGTCCTGACCTCGATAGCGGGCCTGATCGCCCAGGCCCTGGAGCGCGCCCGGCTCTACGACTCGGCCTACCAGCTGGCCCGCAGCCTCCAGACCGGGCTGCTGCCCCACGACCTGCCGCACGTCCCCCGCCTGGAGGTGGCCGCCCGGTACCTTCCCGCCGGGCACGGCCTGGACATCGGCGGCGACTTCTACGACCTGATCCACATCGACGGCACGACGGCCGCCGCCGCGATCGGCGACGTCCAGGGCCACAACGTCGGCGCCGCCGCCCTCATGGGCCAGGTCCGCACCGCCGTGCACGCCTCGGCCGGCGCCCCGCCCGCCGAGGTCCTCGCCCGCACCAACCGGCTGCTCACCGACCTGGAGCCCGGCCTGTTCACCAGCTGCCTGTACGCGCACATCGACCTCGGCCGACACCGGGCCCGCCTGGCCACGGCCGGGCACCCGCCGCCGGTGCTGCGCCGCGCCGACGGGACCGCCGAGGTCGTCGCCCTCCCGCCCGGGCTGCTGCTCGGCATCGACCCCGACGCCGGCTACACGGCCGCCGAGATCCCCTTCGAGCCGGGATCCCTGCTGGCGTTCTACACCGACGGGCTCGTCGAGAGCCCGGCACTCGACATCGAGGAGACCATCGCCGGCGTCGCGGTCCACCTCGCCCGCGCCGCGGGGGACCGGCCCCTCGAAGCCGTCGCGGACGACCTCCTGCGCCACGCCCGCGGCCGCGTACCCGCGACCGACGACATCGCGCTCCTGCTGCTGCGCTCCCGCCTGCCCGGCGACTGACCCGCCGCTCCGCACCCGGTACGGAGACTCCACCGATCACTTCCGGACACGGGCGGCCGCGATCCCGACCATCCCGCGGAACCGATCCCGCCGACTTGCGCGCACGCCCCGGCGCGGTGTTCCCGGCGATGCCCGCTGCGGCAACTCCCGTGTCCCACAAGGGCGTACCTGAGATTCGGCGCCGTGGGCGGGGGTGGAGGTGACGGTCCGCGGCGCCCGGGACACGCGCCGTTGATCTCCCGGAACGCCCATGATGGCCGGATATCGACGTTTGTGATGCACATGCCTGGCAGGATGCGCCGCACGTTACTTGCCGGTAGCGCAATTCCCCCCAACCAGAAGGTCCTACGTACGTGCGCATTCTCGCCAGACGGCTCCTGCTCCCTGGCCTCACGACCCTGGCGCTCACCGCCACCGGCTGCTCCTCGGCACCCCAGCCCCTCGCGGCTCCCCCC
>NZ_RPSE01000583.1:0-2805 GCF_003949955.1 Streptomyces sp. WAC05292 | reverse complement strand
CTCCCTGCGGTCGCGTCGCTGCGCGATGGCCCTTGCGGGCCACCCTTGACAGGACGTCCCGCCCCGGAATGCCAACAAGCTGCCGGGAAGCCCCCAGGGGAATGGCCTGGAGGGAGGGTGAGGCATGGGGGGCATCAGGGAGCTTTCTCTCCCGCCCCGGCAGGCCGCATCCAGCCCCACCGGCGTCGGCAGACCCGTCGGCGGGGCCGTGTCGGCTCTGGTGTCGCCAAACGATGTCCAGAGCATCATCCGGTGACAGGAGCGCCCCAGATCGCTACGCGGCCCGGCTCTCTTCGGCGGCCGACGGCCGTCAGGGGCAGGGGCGGCGCGTCAGATCGCTACGTGGCCCGGCTCCCTTGGGCGTCCGGCGGCCGTCTGGGGCGGAGGCGGCGCGTCAGATCGCTACGTGGCCCGGCTCCCTTGGGCGGCCGGCGGCCGTCCGGGGCGGGGGCAGCGCGTCAGATCGCTACGTGGCCCGGCTCCCTTGGGCGTCCGGAGGCCGTCCGGGGCAGGGGCAGCGCGTCAGATCGCTACGTGGCCCGGCTCCCTTGGGCGTCCGGAGGCCGTCCGGGGCAGGGGCGGCGCATCAGATCGCTACGCGGCCCGGCTCCCTTGGGCGGCCGACGGCCGTCCGGGGCGGGGGCAGCGCCTCAGGTCGCTACAGGGGCGCCGTCGGCTCGGCGGCTTGCCGCCGGAGTGTCGGAGTGGTCGCCGAAGGACCGGGGTTCCGGCGGGTCTTCCACGGCCCCGCCTACTGAGGACAACGGTGACGGTCAGGCCTGCGTGGAGATGCAGAAGGGGTGGCCTGCAGGGTCCAGCAGGACCCTCCGGTGATCGGGGTGCGGTTGGACAGCGGGTTCGACGGCGCCCAGTGCCAGCATGCGTGCGTGGGCGGCGTCCAGATCGTCGACGCCCAGTTCCATGTGAGCCTGCTTGCCCTGGGACGGGTCCGGCCAGGTCGGACGCCGGTAGTCGTCCACCCGGATGAAGCCCAGTCCGGGTGACCCTTCGCGGCCGAGCAGGACGAAGTCGTCGCTGGAGTGGAGGACGGGCAAGCCGAGCGCGGTGGCGTAGAAGCGGGCCAGTTCGGCGGGGTCCGGGCAGTCGAAGTCCACGGACAGCAGGCGGATCGCGGGTTCTGTCGTCATGAGGAGGACGCTAGGACGGGACCAGGACAGTTCCGGTCCTGGTCATGGGGAAGACTTCCGGATGTGATCAGCACCTCTTCCCGCCTGCTGCGCCTGGTCTCGCTGCTGTCCGCTCGGCCGACCTGGACCTGCCGCGAGCTGGCCGAGCGGATGGCGGTCACCGACCGCACGGTCCGGCGGGACATCGCCCGACTGCGGGAACTCGGCTACGGCATCGAGTCCGACCCCGGGCCGTGGGGCGGTTACCGCCTCTGCGGTGGCAGCCGGGTGCCACCGCTGATCCTCGACGACGAGGAGGCGCTTGCCGTGGCCGTCGCGCTGCGAGAGGCCGCGCTCAGCGGCGTCTTGGGCAGCGACCAGGCCGCGCTGTCGGCACTCCTGAAACTTCGGCAGGTCCTACCGCCCCGGATCTCGGACCGGCTGGGGGAAATGGACGCGGTCTTCGTCCACACTCCCAGGCCCGAGGGACGTCGGATACGGCCCGGCGTGCTGCCGGAACTGGCCGCCGCCTGCCGCCTCGCAGAGCGCACCCGCCTGTCGTACCGGGACCACGCGGGGAACGCCACTGTCCGGGATGTCGACCCCTACCGCCTGGTACACACCGGCCTCCGCTGGTACTTCGTCGCCCGTGACGTGGCTCGGGACCAGTGGCGGACGTTCCGGGCCGACCGGGTGGTACGGGTGGAGCCGACCGGACACGCCGTCGAACTCGTCGACCCGCCCGACCCGGCGCTCCTCGTCTCCCGAGCCATCGCGGGTGTCGTGTACCCGCTCTATGTCACGGTCCGGCTGGCGCACCCCATGGACCAGGCGCTGCGGCTGATCCCGCCCACGATCGGCACCCACCGCCCGGACGGCCCCGATGCCACCATCGTCGAGATCGGCGGCAACGACGCCGACCAGCTCGCCGCATACCTCCTCGGCCTGGGCACCACGCTGCGGGTCCTGTCACCCGACCCCGTACGGGAGGCGCTGCTGCGCCGGGCCCGAGACCTGTGCGAGGACAACGGAGGCGGTCAGCCCCGGCAAGGCCCGGACCGCGACGCCGACCGCCGAAAAAGCGGGGGCGCGTAACGGCCCCGAACGCCTCCCGGCCCGCTACGGCCGCCGGTCGCTGAGCCGAAACCGCCCACGCAGCGATCTGCCGCGTCGCCCGGCCGTTGACGGCCGTCAGCCGCCGAGCCGAGGGCGTCCTTGTAGCGATCTGTTGCGCCCCCGGCCCGTGACGGCCTTCAGCCGCTGGGCCGAGGGCGCCCCTGTAGCGATCCGTCGCGCCACCCGGCCCCCGTGACGGCCGTCAGTCGCCAAGCCGAGGGCGCCCACGTAGCGATCTGGGGCGCTCCTGTCTCCGGATGATGCTCTGAGCATCGTTTCGCGACGTCACAGACCTTCCGGGCCTTCGCCGCCGGGGCTGCTGATGCCGGGGGGACAGGACACGGCTGCCGGAGCGGGAGGGCAAGGGCTCTGACGAACCCCTGTGGTCTTCGTCCCCCCTGGCCGTTTCCCTGGGGGCGTCCCGGCAGAAAAAATGCCTCCGGGGCGGGTCGGTCTGTCAAGGGGGGCCCGCAAGGGCCATCGCGCAGCGACGCGACCAGAGGGAGCGCCCTTGAGAGACCGGCACGCCCCGGACACCATCAACTGCCCGGGACACCCCCAG
>NZ_RPSE01000582.1:0-2811 GCF_003949955.1 Streptomyces sp. WAC05292 | reverse complement strand
AGGCCGGGGTTTCCGTACGGGGTGGTCGCCGGGCTGCGGCTGTGGCTGATCGTGCTCGGGACGCTCGCCGTGCCCGTGCTCGACAACCTGGCCGGCGGGGCGATGCGGATCCAGGACGTGTCCGCGGCGCTGACGCTGGGGCTGCTGCTGACGCTGCCCGTCGAGTTCGCCGCCCGCGCCGCGTACCGGCGTCGGGTGCGGCGGTACGAGGAGGAGGCCGGCCGCCTGCGGGCGGAGGCGGAGCGGCTCCGGGAGCGGGAGTGGAGCCTGGAGGCCGAGCTGCGGCGGCGCAGGGAACTGCTGCGGCGTGCGCGGCTGCGGGAGAAGGAGGCGCGGCTGCGGCTGCGGCGGAAGGCGTGGGAGGCCGGCGTCGACGCCGGCCGGAGTGCGCGCAAGGCCGAGTACAGCCCCGACGCCCGAGCCGTGGACGGGGCTTCGCCCGCCGGGTTCGAGGAGATCGTGCGGCGGCTGCTGGAGCGGGACGGCCTGCGGGCGGAGGTCGTCGGCGGTCGCGGGGACCAGGCCGTCGACGTACTCGCGGTCGACGCCGCCGGCCGCACACTCGCGGTGCAGTGCAAGCACACCGTCGGCGGTCGCAGGGTCGGCGCCGAGGTGCTGTACCGGATCAACGGGACGGCCGGGCCCGTGTACGGGGCCGCGCAGTCGATGGTCGTGACGAACGGGTCGTTCACCCGCGACGCCGCCGCCTGGGGGGAGCGGCACGGGATCCTGCTGGTCGACCGGAAGGCGCTGCTCGGGTGGGCGGAGGACGCCGACCACGTGTGCCGGGTCGTCGCCCTTGCGCCGCCGTACTGAGCGCGGGCGTCACGGCTGCGGCTGCCCCGTGTTGCTCGGGCCTATCGGCTGCCAGGGGGTCAGGTACGCCTTCGGGGTGTCCGGGGAGGACGTCGTGTACAGGCGGGCGTCCAGGCCCATCACCGCCAGGTTGACCGTCGTGCCGTTGGCCGTGACCGCCGCCGAGGGGTCGCCGACGAAGAGGACGGGGGAGCGTTCCCAGGGGCGGCCCTCGCCCAGTTCTGCGCCGAGTTGGCCGCCGGCCGCGCGGGCCGCCAGGACGTGGCCGCCTGCGGCGACCGCCCCGAAGCCCTGGAGGCCGCCGAGGTCGGTGAGGCCGCGTACCGCCGGTGTGCCGTCGGGGGCGGTCGTCGCCAGGGCGGTGCGGACGTCGCCGGAGCCCGGTTTGCGGAGCCACAGGCGGATGCCGCCCTCGCGGGCGTCCGCCGTGAGGGGGAGGGCCGTCTGCGGGAGGCCCGTCGGAGCCGCCGGGCCCAGGGGGGCACCCGGGGCCGGCTGGGCCCAGGCCGTCACCGAGGCCGCGGTCGCCGCGAAGACCATGCGCCGGCCCGCCGCGTCGGTGGCCGCCACCGGGGTGCCGAGCAGGCCGGCGCCGCCGTGGGCCTCCCAGGGGCCCCAGGTGCCGTCCGCTCGCTGCTCCCGCCCGCGCAGGGTGTGGCCGCCGTCGCGTACGTACGCCGCGAGCCGGCCCGTGCCGTCCACGGAGACCGCGGGCGCGCTGATGTCGGAGGTGCGGTCCGCGTCGGACGCCTCGGGGGTGCCCAGTGACTGCCAGGCGCCGAACTCCCTCGCGCCGGGGGCGCGTTGGACGGCGTACACGACTTCGCGCCGGTAGTCCGCCGGCTGCTCGCCGAGGGTGGTGCGCGTCGCGAAGGCCGCGATCCGCCCGTCCGGGAGGGTGACCGTGGACACGCCCGGGTCCATTCCGGTCCCCGGCAGCAGGTGCGGCCCGCTCCACGGGCCGATGGGGCCGGCCCGGTGCCAGAGCGCGACCTGGCCGTCGAGCACCTGGAACGCCCACAGGCCGTGCTGCCGGTCGGAGGCCAGCCAGGAGGTGCCGGAGCCGCGGGCGTGGTTGATGTTGGAGGTCCAGTTGTTGCCCGCGGGGTGGTCCGCGACCTTGAGGTCGCCGCAGCCGGCGCTGCTGCCGCAGTGGTTCTCGCGGTCGACCCAGGCGTAGACGTCCATGATGTCCAGCTTGTCCGCGGACGTCTGAGGGTCGAGGGTGCCGGGCAGGGAGCCGTTGGAGTAGCCGAGGTAGTTCTGCACGGCGAAGTGCGGCCGGTCCTTGACCTCCGCTGCGTACGCGGCGAGGGCCGCCTGGGTGAAGCGGGCGCCGTAGAAGTGGTCCTGGTGGTCCGTGAACCGCCCGGTGGCGGGGGTCCGGCCGGGGGTGGGGTCCTGGGCGCGGACGGTCGTCGGCCGGTAGTGGTCGAGTATGCCGACCAGCGTGCGGACGAGGTCGTCGCGCGAGTAGGCGTACGGCTCGGTGACGGGGCTGCCGGAGGCCAGTACGGACTCCAGGCGGGGGGCCTTGCCGTCCCACAGGCCGCGCAGGCTGTCGGGGACCTCCGCGTGGACCGTGCCGGCCTCGCGGAGCTGCAGCCAGACGAGGTGGACCTCGGGGCGGGCGACGAGGACGTCGACCTCGGCGCGGCCGCCGCCGCGGGTGGGGACGGACGTACGCCGCCAGGCGCTGGTGCGGTCGCCGGTGGCCATCTTGGCGTAGGCGGCGCGGATGCCGTTCTGGCGGGCCTCGGCGTAGGCCCGCTTGTCGGGGCGGGCGGACGCGCGCCCGGCGGCGCCGGCGTTGACGCCGTCGGCCTCGCCGGAGGTGAGGTAGACGGACGTGACGCTGTGGCCGGCGTCGGCGGACAGGGAGTGCCGGAGTTCCGGGTTCATGAAGTACAGGTCGTCGTCCGGGTGGGCGACGATCTGGACGACACGTCCGGGGTCGGGCGCGGCGGCCGGCACGGCCGGGGCCTTGGCCGCCGA
>NZ_RPSE01000581.1:0-2817 GCF_003949955.1 Streptomyces sp. WAC05292 | reverse complement strand
GTGCCACAGTGGAACCCATGACCACCGACACCCCGCACCAGCCCTACGGAACCCCCGACACCCCCCGCATCGCCGTCCGCGGTGAAGCACACCTCGAAGTCGACCCCGAAATCGCCCGCATCGGCATCACCGTCACCGCCCGCGGAACCGACCGCCGCACCGCACTCGACGACCTCACCCGCCGCAACACCGCCACCCTCGACCTCGTCAAGACCTACGGCGACGCCGTCGAGAAACTCGAAACCGGCGCCTTCTCCATCACCCCCGAACCCACCCGCCACGGCCGCGGCGAACGCATCCGCGCCTACCACGGCCGCGTCCACATCACCGCCGAACTCACCGACTTCACCGCCCTCGGCGAACTCACCACCCGTCTCGCCGACCTCGAACTCACCCGCGTCGACGGCCCCTGGTGGGCGCTGCGCCCGACCTCGCCCGCCCATGCCGAAGCCCGCCGCCAGGCCGTCCTCGACGCCGTCCAGCGCGCCCGTGAATACGCCGACGCGCTCGGATCCCGCCTCGCCGCCCTCGTCGAACTCGCCGACCTCGGCGCCGAGAACGCCGCCCCGATCGCCATGGCCGCCCCCGCCGGCACCATGCGCGCCATGGCCTTCGGCGCGGCCGAGGAGACCGCCCCGCCCCTCGACCTCGAACCCCAGCGCCAAACCGTCTACGCCCAGGTGAACGCCCGCTTCACGATGACCCCGCCGCGCCTCTGACGAACCCGCGGAGAACAGCCCGGAAAACCGTACGAAAACCCACCCCGGGGGTGCTCATCAGAGCACCCCCACGCACATTCAACAATTGTCAACAACCCTTCGCCCAGGCGTTGTTGGACGGACACCGGAAGCCCACTGCCTACCGCCGGGTAGGGCATACGCTCACCTCATGCGCCGAGCAAAAATCGTATGTACCCTGGGACCCGCCACCGACTCATACGACCAGATCAAAGACCTGGTCGAAGCCGGAATGGACATCGCCCGCCTCAACCTCAGCCACGGCACCTACGCCGAGCACGAGGAGCGCTACCAGCGCGTGCGCAAGGCCTCCGACGAGACCGGCCGCAGCGTCGGCATCCTCGCCGACCTTCAAGGCCCGAAGATCCGCCTCGGACGCTTCGCCGAAGGACCCGTACTCCTTGAACGCGGCGACACCTTCACCATCACCGTCGAGGACACCCCCGGCGACCGCCACACCTGCGGCACCACCTACAAGGGCCTCGCCGCCGACGTCACCCCCGGCGAGCGCATCCTCGTCGACGACGGCCGCGTCACCCTCGAAGTCACCGCCGTCGACGGCCCCCGCATCCGCACCCGCGTCATCGAAGGCGGCATGGTCTCCGACCACAAGGGACTCAACCTCCCCGGCGTCGCCGTCTCCGTCCCCGCCCTCTCCGACAAGGACATCGACGACCTCCGCTGGGCACTGCGCACCGGCGCCGACGTCATCGCCCTGTCCTTCGTCCGCACCGGCCGCGACATCGACGACGTCCACCGCGTCATGGACGAGGAAGGCCGCCGCCTCCCCGTCATCGCCAAAATCGAAAAGCCCCAAGCCGTCGAGAACATCGACGACATCGTGGCCGCCTTCGACGGCATCATGGTCGCCCGCGGCGACCTCGGCGTCGAAATGCCCCTGGAACAAGTCCCGATCGTCCAGAAGCGCGCCATCAAGCTCGCCAAGCGCAACGCCAAACCGGTCATCGTCGCCACGCAGATGCTCGACTCGATGATCGACAACAGCCGGCCCACACGAGCCGAGGCCTCCGACGTCGCCAACGCCGTCATCGACGGCACCGACGCCGTCATGCTCTCCGGCGAGACCAGCGTCGGCAAATACCCCGTCGACACCGTCAAGACGATGTCCCGCATCGTCGAAGCCGCCGAAGAGGACATCCTCGCCAAGGGCCTCCCCCCGCTCACCGAGCGCAGCAAGCCCCGCACCCAGGGCGGAGCCGTCGCCCGCGCGGCCGCCGAGATGGGCGACTTCCTCGGCGCCAAGTTCCTCGTCGCGTTCACCCAGAGCGGCGACACCGTCCGGCGCCTCTCCCGCTACCGCTCTCCCATCCCCCTCCTCGCCTTCACCCCCGACGCCGCCACCCGCTCCCAGCTCAACCTCACCTGGGGCGTCGAAACCTTCCTCGGCCCCCACGTCGACTCCACCGATGCGATGGTCGCCCAGGTCGAGGAGGAACTCCTCCGCATCGGCCGCTGCGCCCCCGGCGACACCGTCGTCATCACCGCCGGCTCGCCGCCCGGCGTCACCGGATCCACCAACCTCGTCCGCGTCCACCGCATCGGCGACGCCGTCCGCTGACGCGCACACCCCAGGCGCCCCGCACGCCCCCGCCACCACCCACGGCGGGGGCGCCCGCACATCCGCCGGCAACGATCCGCCACCACTGCGCCGGAACCGCTGCGCCGCCGCCCCGGCACCCGGCACAATCCCCGCGACGACCACGGAACACCCGGCTCTGCCCACCTCATGGAGAAGCCCGTGCCGCCGCAGGAAATCCCGCTCACCCTCACGCCCGAACAAGCCGCCACGGGCGCCTTCCTCAACCTCCCCCTCCGCGACGGCACCACCGCGCGCCTCTCACTGCCGCCCACCCGCCACGGCGACGTGGTCCACGGACGGATAGCGGGCCAGGAGGTCCTCTTCCGCATACAGGTGGCCGGCACCCCGCCGCCGGCCCGGAAGGGCAGCCCCCTCGGCTGCCTCCTCGCCCTCCTCGGCGCCGCCGGACTCATCGCCGGCATCGCGGCCCTCACCGACGACGACGCCGACACCACCGCCGGCAAACGCCCAGCCCCCACC
>NZ_RPSE01000580.1:0-2821 GCF_003949955.1 Streptomyces sp. WAC05292 | reverse complement strand
GCCCGGAGGGGGCCGGCCCGGGGCGGGCGGCCGCCGCCTCCGGCGGGGAGGGGCGGCGCTCGATGGTGTCGTGGCTGGTCATGTTCCACTCCTTCGGAACCGCCGGATGTTGAAGACCATTGCGGGGACGACCAGCAGGAGGAGGACGATGCTGAGGGCGCTGCCGAGGCCCTGGTCGTTGCCGCCGCCGAAGGAGACCAGCCACATGCGGGTGGCCAGGACGTTCGCCTCCTCCTGTACGGGGCCGGGGGCGATGATGTAGACGAGGTCGAAGACCTTCATCACGTTGATCACGAGGGTGACGAAGACGACGGTGAGGACGGGCGCGAGCAGCGGCACGGTGATCTTGCGGAAGATCTGGCCCTCGCTGGCGCCGTCCATCCGTGCGGCTTCCAGGGCGTCGCGGGGGATGGCGGCGAGTCCGGCGCCGATGAGGACCATCGCGAAGCCGGTCCACACCCACAGGTAGGCGCCGATGACGGCCGGGGTGATCAGGGCCGGGCCCAGCCAGTCCACGCCCTGGTAGGGGGCGGCGAAGTTGGCCGCGGGCAGGCGGACGGTGTAGTCGCCGGGGGCGAGTCCGGCCAGGCGGAACGTGCCGTCGGGGGCGGCGGTGGCGGTCGCCGCGACCTCGCCCTCGCGTACGGCCTCGACCTTCATCCCCGGCAGGCCCTTCTCGCCGGGGTCGACCGTGCCGGGGGTGCCGGCGCCGCCGGGTGCGAAGTCCAGGTAGACGGTGCCGGTGATCGCGTCCGCGTCCGAGCCGCCCGCGGTGTCCGCGGGTGCGGGGGCGGGCTTCGCGGCCGCGGGCAGGGCGTCCGGGCCGACTCCGACGAGTCCGAGGCCGACGGAGCCGCCGGGGCGGACCGTCCGCTCGGTGCTGTACGGGCCGCCGGGCGCGCCGGCCAGGCCGTGGCCCTCGCGGGCGCGGGCCGTGGGGTAGGCGGCGGTGTCCTCGAAGGTGTCGTGGATGCCGACGGCGACGGCGTTGAGGACGCCCCGGTCGGGGTTCTGCTCGTAGGCGAGGCGGAAGATGATCCCGGCGGCGAGGAAGGACACGGCCATCGGCAGGAAGAGCACCAGTTTGAAGGCGGTCGCCCAGCGCACCTTCTCGGTGAGGACCGCGAGGACCAGGCCGAGGCCGGTGAGCAGGGTGGGGGCGACGACGACCCAGATGGTGCTGTTGCGGATGGCCTTGAGGGTGGCGGGGTCCTGGAGGATCGCCGCGTAGTTCCCGGCCCCGACGAACCGGTCGCCGCTGGCGTCGAAGAGGCTGCGGCCGAAGGAGAAGAAGACGGGGTAGACGACGAGCGCGCCGAGCAGGAGCAGCGCCGGCAGGACGAAGGCGACGGCGAGGCGGCGCTTCCTCGCCAGGGCCCGGCGCCGCGGGTCGGCCGCGGCGCGGGCGGGGGCGGTGGCGGTGGGAGCCATGGAGGGCCTCAGTTCCCGTAGGCCTTGGCGGCTTCGGCCTCCAGCTTGGCGGCCGTGCCCTGCGGGTCCGACGGGTCGCGCAGGAAGTCCTGGAGGATCTTCCATTCGCCGGCGCCCTTGGTGCCGCCGAAGGCGGCCGGCGCCTGGTCGGACATGTCGAACCGGACGGAGTCGCCGGCCTCGACGAGGGAGCGGGCGGTGCTGCGGGTGGTGTCGTCGGCGTAGGCGGCCGGGTCGACCTTGCCGTTCGGGGAGAGGAAGCCGCCGGCGCCGGCCCAGATCGCGGCCGCCTCGGGGCCGGCGAGGAACTCGAGGAGTTCCATGCCGGCCTTGGGGTTCTTGCCCTGCTTGAGGACGACGGCGGCGTCGCCGCCGCTGACGACGGGGGCCTTGCCGCCGTCGACGGCCGGGAACGGGAAGAACTTGGCGTCCTTGCCGGGCGTCTTGCCGAACTGGTCCTTGGCGACGCCGCCGACGAAGTCGCCCTCGTAGACCATGCCGGCCTTGGGCTGGGGGCCGAAGACGTGCTCGACGGAGGTGGGGAAGTCGGTCTGGAGGGCGGTCTGGGCGCCTCCGGCGACGAGCTGCTTGTCCTTGAACAGCTCGCCGAGGGTGGTCAGGGCGCGTACGACGCTGTCGTCGGTCCACTTGATCCGGTGCTGGGCGAGCTGGTCGTACTTCTCGGGGCCGGCCTGGGAGAGGTAGATGTTCTCGAACCAGTCGGTGAGGGTCCAGCCGTCCTCGCCGGCTATGGCGAAGGCCGGGCGGCCGGAGTCGGCGAGGGTGCGGCCGGTCTTCAGCAGGTCGGCGTAGCTCTTGGGCTCGGTGACGCCGGCCTGGGTGAAGGCGTCGGGGGCGTACCAGACGGTGGACTTGTGCGCGGCCTTGAAGTACAGGCCGTAGTAGGTGCCGTCGACGGTGCCGTAGGTGCGCCAGACGGGGGCGAGGGTGTCGCCGGCGGTCTTCGCGGCCTCGTCGGAGAGGGGCTGGAGCCAGCCCTCCTTGGCGAACTGCTTCAGGACGCCCACCTGCGGGACCATCACGACGTCCGGCGCGTTGCCGCCCTCGATCTTGCTGCCGACGAAGGTGGAGACGTTGTCCCCGGAGGGGACGAAGACGGTCTTGGCGCCGGTCTTGGCGGTGAAGGCGTCCAGGACCTTCTTGAAGTTCTTCTGCTCGCTGCCGGTCCAGACGCCGGCGACGGTGACGGTCTGGCCGCTGAGCTCGCCGCCGCTCGCAGGGCCGGTGGTGCCGCCGCCGCAGGCGGTGGCGGTGAGGGCGAGGACGAGGGCGGTCGCGGCGGTGAGCGCGGTGCGCCGGGCGGTCTTGGCGGGTCGTCGCATGACGGGGTCCCTTTCGAGGAGGCCGGGCTGAGGACGGTGGGGACGGC
>NZ_RPSE01000057.1:0-23882 GCF_003949955.1 Streptomyces sp. WAC05292 | reverse complement strand
TGCCGATGCCGGAGGGCGGGACGGTGACGCCGCCGGTGAGCTGCACGGCGCCCCGCCGACCGGCGGGGCGCCGTGCAGCTCACCGGCGGCGTCACCGTCCCGCCCTCCGGCATCGGCAAGCCCGAGTCCACCTTCCACAGCGGCCCCCGGGAGGTGTCCGACCGGCACCGGCAGGCCCGCGAAGCGATCACCGGCCGGACCGACCACAAGGGGGAGGACGCCGGACCCGCCGCGCTCTTCCACCAGATCGGCATGACGGTGTTCCTGACACCCATGCTGGGCTGCCGGCAGGCGACCGCCCTCGCCCGGGCCAACGGCCGGACCGCCTCCGACATCCTGGAACACGCCGTGGACACGGCGAACCCGCCCCCCCGGGTCCTCGCCTTCTGCGCCGGGCGCATCGACGCCGAACGGCACGACGGCGACGTCGGCCGGCCGGCCATGGGCACGGCCGGCGCCGGGCACGTCCTGGCACACCCACGCCGGCGCGGGCGTCGACACGCCCTCCCGGCCGCCGTCGCGGAGCTGTTCCGGCGGGGGAGGGCCGCCGGCGGCGCCGCGGACAGCTTCTCCGGCCTCGTGGACCGCATGGGCAAGCCCGCATGGGGCCCCGGCGGCAAGAGCGCCGGCACCCCGGGCCCGAGCGGCCCGGGCTCCGGCGACGCCGGATGCCGTGTCATCCCAATGGGGCGATGTGCGACACGGCAGATCAGGCAAGACTCTCGCCAAGCCCCACTCCGCCCCGGAGGTTCCATGCCGAACAGCGGCGCGCCTCGCCCCGGCGTTCCGGGTGACGCCCCACCCCGGCCGTCACTCGTCCTGGCGTCCCTGATCACCGTTGCCGCGGTGGCCAACCTCAACCTGTCGGTGGCCAACGTGGCGCTGCCGGCGATCGGGAAGGCCTTCGACTCCTCACAGACCGCCCTGAACCTCATCGCCGTGGGCTACTCCCTCGGCCTGGCCGCATCCGTCCTCTACCTGGGTGCGGTCGGCGACCGCCACGGGCGCAAGACGCTGCTGCTCCTCGGCGTCGCCCTGTCCATCCCCGCCTGCCTGCTCGCCGCGTACGCCCCCGACGACACCGTCCTCGTGATGGCCCGGGTCCTCGGCGGCGTCTCGGCCGGCATGGCCTACCCCACCACCCTCGCGCTGATCACCGCCCTGTGGGCGGGGCCGGGACGGACGAAGGCGATCGCCCTGTGGTCGGCCCTGGGCGGCGGCATCTCCCTGCTCGGACCGGTGGTCGCGGGAGCCCTGCTCGAACGCTTCTTCTGGGGGTCGGTCTTCCTCGTCACCCTGCCCCTCGCCGTGGTCGCGCTGGTCATGGCCCTGCTGTTCGTCCCCGCGCACGCCAACGAGTCGGTCGAACCGGTCGACAACCTCGGCGGCGTCCTGTCCGTCCTCCTGATCGCCGGCCTGGTCCTGGCGATCAATTTCGCCGCCGTCCCCGGAGAGGGCGCACTGGTGATCGGCCTCGCCGTGGTCGCCGTGGCCGCCGGAGCGGCGTTCGTCCTGCGCCAGCGCCGGGCCCCCAACCCGCTGTACGACCTCCGCATCGCCGCCCGGCGCACGTTCTGGGTCGCCGCATGTGCGGGAATCATCGTGTACGGCGCCATGATGGGCTCGGCGTTCGTCAGCCAGCAGTACCTGCAGAACGTGCTCGGGTACGACCCCGTCGAAGCGGGCGCCGCCATCCTCCCCCTCGTCGTGATGATCGTGCTCGTGGCACCGCGGTCCGCGAAGCTGGTCGAGACGCGCGGCGCCCGCACCACCCTGCTGACCGGTTACGCGTTCCTCTTCCTCGCCTTCGTCTGGATGCTGCTGTTCTGGGGCGAGGACAGCAGCTACTGGCAGATCGGCTTCGCCTACGTGCTCATCGGCATCGGCGCCGGCTTCGCGGGGACGCCCGCATCCCACTCGCTGACCGGATCGGTGCCCGTACGACGGGCCGGCATGGCCTCGGGCACCGCCGACCTGCAACGCGACCTCGGCGGCGCCGTCATGCAGTCCGTCATGGGCGTACTCCTCACCGCCGGCTACGCCTCGGCCTTCAACGCGGCGATCGCCGCCTCCCCCGAGAGCAAGGACGTGTCGGAGCAGGTCCAGAGCGAACTGACGAAGTCCTTCGCCTCCGCCGGGGAGACCGCCCAGCAGCACCCCCAGTACGCCGACCAGATCGTCGCGGCGGCACGCCGGTCGTTCCTCCACGGCGACGACTGGGCCTACACCGTCGGCCTGGCCGCGATCGCCCTGGGCGCCCTGCTGGTCTTCACCCTGTTCCCCCGCCGCGACGCCGAGCGGGACCTCCTCCGGCGCTACGCCGACGAGGACTCCGCCTCCGCGTCCACCGCCGCCGAGAGGCAGCGGTGACCGCCACCCCCAGAGACAGGCCGGCCCGCCGGACCGGCACGGCCGGGACCCGGCACCCGGCCCCGACACCCGGGAGCGGCTGAACCCATGGTCCTCGACCTGCTGGTGATCGGTACGGCCGTCACCCTGGGCCCTTTGCACAACAGCGCCTTCATCCTGCTGCTCTCCACGCCGCGCGGCGTCCGCCTGGGACTTGCGTTCCTGCTGTCGTGGCTGGCCAACCTGAGCGCGGTCATCGTCTGCGTGATGCTGCTGACCGGCGGAAAGCCCCCGGCCCGCCACAGCGCCCCCTCGACCGCCGCGGACGCGGCGGAACTCGCCATCGGCGCGGCACTGGTGCTGTACGCCGCCCACCGGCACCGCCGACCGCCCCGCCCGCACGGCCCGCCGCGCTGGGCCGCCCGGATCGACAACGCCGCCCCGGCCACCGCGGCCGGGCTGGCATGGCTGCTGCAGCCGTGGGCACTTGTCGGCGCGGGCGCCGCCATCGCCGTCGACGCGGACCTCTCCACCCTCGCCGACTGGCTCGCCCTGACCGGCTACTGCCTGCTGGCCACCCTCACCCTCATCGTCATGGAGGTGTACGCCCTCCGAGCCCCCGCGGCCGCGCACACCCGCCTGAACGCCCTGCGAACCTGGCTGGAGCACCACCAGGAGCAGCTGGTCACCGCGCTCTCCCTGCTCACCGGCCTGTGGCTGACGGCCCGCAGCATCTACGACCTGACCGCCTGAAGCCCGCCGCCGAGCCGCCCACTCTGCACGCGGCCGCCGGCCGGCCGATCGGGCCCCTGTCCGGGTGGACCCACCCAACCGCGTGGAAGCGGAGGCGGGCCAGGAAGTTCCGGCCGCAGGAGTAGGGCCGGCCTGCTTTTGCCGGGGCGATCCGGCGTGGCAGGCCCGTCCGCGCGGAACCCGGGAATGCCCGTGCGCGGAGTTCCGGGGTGCGCCGTTCAAGCGGGCTGCACGCTCCCCGGCCGGCAGCGCGGCGACCTGACCGGTTCCGCCGACCGCGGAGAGGTGCGGGCGCCGGGAGCCCGGCCGGCAGACGTCACGTCCGCGTCGTGAGGCGCGCGACTGCCGCGTCGTACCGCTCCCGGACTCCCGCATCCGCCGAGACCCGCAGCAGGGCGCCGAGCGCCCGTACCGCGCCGTCCTCGTACCCGGCCGACTCCGCTTCCCGGGCCGCCAGTTCCAGTTGGGCGATGCCCCCGGCTTCGTCTCCGAGTCCGAGCAGCGCCTCTCCCTTCACCGCGAGCAGCAGTATCCGGGGCACGTCCGCCGTGCCCGGCCGATCGCCGAAGGCCAGTGCCGCGGCCGCCGTGTCGAGTGCCCGGCGCCATTCCCCGGCGTCGGCCCGGTGGCGGGCGAGGTGCTGCAAGGCCAGCCTCTCGATGGTCCGGTCCCCGGCCTCGCGCGCCAGCTCCACCGCCCGCTCGCACCCCTGCGCGGCCTCGTCCAGGCTCCCGAGCGCCGCCTGCGCCACGGCCAGGACGAGCAGGGCGTTCGCCTCGGCCGCCGCGTCACCTGCCCGGGAGGCGAGCGCGGAGGCAGCCCTCAGGTGGGCCAGCGCCTCCTCGATGCGACCTTCCTCGACCAGCACCCAGCCGAGCACGTTCAGGATGCGCGACTCACCGTGCCGGTCGGCGTCGGCCCGCGCCGCTGCGAGCCCGGTCTCCAGGAGCGGCACCCATCCGTCCCGCACACGCCACACGATCAGCGGCCACAGCACCATGACGATCCGCCAGGTCCTGCCGTGCAGACCGGCGGCGTGCGCCGCGGCCACCGCCGTCACGAGCTCGTCGCGGTACGCGGCGTACCAGGCCACGGCGGCGGCCCGGTCGCGGAACTCCCGCACGGCGGCGGGCGGCAGGTGGTCCGCGGGCAGGGGGAAGCACTCCTCGTTGCCGGGCTCGGACGCCGCCACGGCCGCGAGGCCCGTCGCCACGTAGTGGTCGAGTACGCGCGTCAGTGCTGCGGGCGCGACGTCCAGGCTCCGTGCGTAGAGCCGGACGAGATCGTGCATGGTCCAGCGCCCGGCCGCCGTCTCCGTGACGAGGTGCGCGACGGCCAGCCGCTCCAGACAGGCCTCGGCGGCTGCCGGGTCCGTGCCCGCCAGGGCCGCAGCCGCGTACCGGTCGACGTGCGTGCCCGGGTGGCGGCCGAGGTGCGCGAACTGGCGGGCGACGTCGGGCGGGAGCTCCTCCAGCGTCACCCGCAGCGCCGCCCGCACGCCGGTGTCCTCCACGTCCAGCAGGCCCAGCCGGCGCGTCTCGTCGGCGAGCTCGGCCGCCATCGCCTCCAGGGACCAGCCGGGCCGCTGCGCCAGCCGGGCAGCCGCCACCCGCAGCGCGAGGGGCAGCCCGCCGCAGAGCTCGGCCAGCCGGCGCGCGGCCGCGGGCTCCGCGCGCACCCGCTCCGCGCCGAGGACGCCGGCGAGGAGCACCGTGCCGTCCTCGGGCCCGAGGACGTCCACGGCCACGGGGCGCGCGGCGTCGGTGACGATCAGCCCCGGCAGCCGGTGCCGGCTGGTGACGACGGTGACGCAGCGGCGGCCTCCCGGCAGGAGCGGCCTGACCTGCTCGGAGTCCCGGGCATTGTCGAGCACCACGAGAAGCCGGCGGTCGGCGGCGAGCGACCGGAACAGCGCGGCCGCGCCGTTCGCCGACTCCGGCATCCGGTCGCGCGGCACACCGAGCGCCGCCAGGAACTCGCGGAGCACCTCCATGAGGAGGGGCTCGCCGGTGTCGCCGAAGCCCCGCAGGTCGGCGTAGAGCCGCCCGTCGGGGAATCCGGCACGGCCGCGGTGGGCCCAGTGCAGCACGAGGGCCGTCTTCCCGACTCCGGCGGGCCCGACGACCAGGCAGACGGGCGCCTCACCCGCGGTGGCGCGGGTCAGGGCGTCGAGCTCCGCCGCCCGCCCGTGAAAGCCGCGCGGCGCCCGCGGCAGCAGATCGGGCGCACCGCCCTGCGCAGCGGCATCCGCTCCGGCGGAAGCCCGCCGCGGGCGGCCCAGGCTCGCGGTGTGCTCCAACTCCCGCGCCCCGGCCCCGTCCAGGCCGAGGGCGGCGGCCAGCGCCTGCACGGTCCGGCGCTGCGGCCCCCGCGAATGCCCGCGCTCCATGTACGACAGCGCCCGCACGCTCACCCCCGCAGCGTGCGCCAGCTCCTCCTGGCTCAGCCCGGCCTCCGCCCGCAGACGGAGCAGAAGCGCGGCGAAGCCGCCGGTGGCCGGTGTACCGGTGTCCATGTCTGGATTTCCCCTGGTCAGTGCGGCCCAGCCGGAACGCCGTACCCCTCCCGCAAAAGTATGCACGACCTACTTTTGCAGGCGGCACGCACGGCTCGGCCCCTCCGGGGGAGGCGGAAACCGGATCCTCGGGCAGGGCGAGGACATCGTGGTGACGACCGGCGGTCCGCCCGGGGCAGGCAACGCGATCACGGCGTACGGTCCGTCCGGCGTCCTGGGCGATTCCGGGGCGAGGGCGACGGGCGGCCTGCCCACCGACCGCGGGAGCCCGATGGCCCGCACCGACATCGTGGAGGGCAGGATTCCCGCCAGGCACGGCTGCATGGCTCCGGCCGTACGGATCCGATGAGGCGGAGAACCCCATGAGAATCACCATCGCCGACGACTGGACCGCGACCGTCACGGGCGAACCGCCGGCGATCGCGCCCGGCTTCGTTTTTCGGGACTTCCGTGTGCGCGTCGCGGCGTACACGGATGTCAAGGAACGCGAACAGTTCCAGCTCGCCACATTCGGCAGCCGGGAATGGCTGTGGGACACCCCCGACGAGTTCCGCTTCGACCCAGCGAGCCGGCAGCTGGTCGGCGCCGAGTTCCAGCTGCCCGCCGAGGCAGCGGACGCGAGGGACGCCGCCCGCGTTCCCGCCCTGCCCGCCGTGCGCCCGGGCGGCCTTCGCGCGGACGAGGTCCGGGACTTCCGCCTGGAGGTGGCCTCGGACCTCTGCCGCGGCCCGGGGGACGCCGTACTGACCTGCCTGCGAGACCTCGACGTACTGGACGAGCCGCTGGACGCCCGGATCGGCATCGCACCCGATGTGGCGCTCCTCGTACGGCGGGGCACCGTCGTCGGCTGGAGCCTGACCGATCCCGTGCGCTACCTGACCAGTGGTTTCGCCTCCCCGGACCCCACTCCGCCCGCCCAGGCCACCCGGCTCCTGTTCACCCGCTGCCTCGACCTGGTCACCACGCCGCTCCTCGACGCGGTAAGGGACCGGGACCCGCACGCCCTCACCGCACTCCGGCAGCTCGAACACGCCCTGCGCAACCAGAAGGAGGACCGCCACCGGGCCGAAGCGCTGCTCGCATTCGTCGCGGAGCTGGTCGAGGACTACGGATAGCCAGAAGGCGACCGGCACGCACGAGACCACCCGGCAGCCGGGGCCGCTGTGCCCCATCAGGGGGAATGACGCGCTGGTCGTGCGTGACCGGGCAATCGGGCGTGCATCGTTCCCCCAGTGCGGGTGTGCGTGCGGCAGGGCGTTCGCGGCGCTGCCCGGACATCCGGTCCGCTCCACCGAGAAGGGATGCCCCGTGACCGCCACCAGCCAGTCAGGCCACCGTTCCCGACGCATGCGCGCCACCCTGGTCGCCGCCGCCGTCCTCGCCGCCGCCACCACCTTCGGCTCGGCCGGCCCCGCTCACGCCGCTTCGGTGTGCTTCAACGGCCTGACCCCGCTTCCCGTCGTCGACGGCGAGATCAACGGCACCGAGGGTGCGGACGACATCCGCTGCCTCTCGCTGACCAACGGCAACACTCTCAACGGCCTCGGCGGCGACGACACCATCCGCATCATCGGCCTCGTCGGCAGCCTCGGCGTGTACGGCGGCAGCGGCAACGACACCATCACCGTCCGCGCGACCCTCTCCGGGGGCTTCGGCAACACCGCGCTCGTCTCGGGAGGCGACGGCGACGACGTCCTCACCCTGGGAGGGCTGGAGCGCAACGGTGCCGAAGCCCGGGGCGACGCCGGGAACGACACCCTGAACATCGGGGTCATCGACCCCGGAGGCCGTGCCGAGGGGAACGACGGCGACGACCTCCTGCAGATCGACTCCAACGCGAGCACGGTGATGGCGGGCGCCGGCAACGACACCATCCAGGGGCTCCGGACAGACCGCATGTCCCTCACCCCCGGCTCTTTCACCGACGCCGGGGACGGCACCGACACCTGCCGCCTCCGCTACCCCGGAACCGGGAGCCCCGCCGTCGCCGGCTGCGAAGCCACCCCCTGACCGTGCGGCGCTCGCCGAGCTGACCGCCTCGCCGGAACTGCGATCTCGTCCCCTTCAGGGAGAGAGCATGCGGCGAGGTGCGGACAGGGCGAGCCTGGCCAGTTCGACGCGTGAGTGGATGCCCAGCTTCGCGTAGATCCTGCGCAGGTAGTAGTTCACGGTGTGCGGGGAGAGGTGGACCGCGCCGGCCACCTCGCCGTTGGTCAGGCCGTCCGCCACGAGCGCGGCGATGGTGCGCTCCGTCCCGCCGAGTTCCTCCCAGCCGGCCACCCCCGCCTCCGCACCGACCGGCTCGCGGGCGGTGTCGACCACGGCATAGCGGCCCGCGTGCTCCCTCACCAGCCAGGTCCGGCCCCGCCCCGCGGCGGACGAGCCGCGCTCCCCGAGCAGGGTCCGCAGGTCCGAGGCCGCGCAGGCGGCGGCCCAGGCGTCGGTGTGCTCGGCGGCGGCCCGGGTCAGACCGTCCGGGTCGCATTCGAACAGGGCCCGGGCGTGCAGGGCCGCCGTCTGCAGGGAGGGGATGTCGGGGTTGGCCGCAGCCAGGAGTTCGGCTGTCCGCAGGGCGGCCTGGCCGGGCTCCGGATTCCCGGCCGTACGGGAGAAGCGGACGAACCAGGCAGCCGCGCCCGGTTCCGCCAGGTGGAGCGGGCGCAGCGACGGCAGGTGCCGCCCGGGGCCGGTCAGCAGAGCGGTCGCGGCGAGGTGTTCGCCCTGTGCGTGCGCCAGGACCAGCTCCAGCCATGCGGCCGGTACGGGCGCCAACTCCGTCACCTCCGGCCCGAACTCCCGCAGCCGCGCGAGCTGCGCCGCGGCGCCCGCGGTGTCCCCGCGGCGCACCGCCACCCGGCACAGCGTGGACAGGGCCCACGCCTGCAGGGTGGCCGGCCCCCCGGCGGCGGCCGCCTCCCGGGCATCGAGGACGGCGAGGACCTCGCGGGCGGCGTGCTCGGCCTCCGCGAGCTCCCCGGCACGGACGTGGGCCTCGGCCCGTACGAGACCGGCCGCGGGCCCGAAGACGGCGAGGGGACCCGCGGGCGTGTCCGCGAGGACGCGGGCGACCAGCGCGCGAGCGGCGTCCGGCTCGCCCGCGCAGATCAGCCGCCGGGCTTGCGCCACCCGCGGGTAGGCGCGTTCGGCGGCGGTGTCGGGGGTGACGGGCTGCCCGACGGCGGCCGCACCCGAGCGCAGCGCCTCACCCACCCTGCCCTCGCTCCAGCGCAGTCCGGCCAGGGCGGTGGCGGCGGCGCGGCGGGCCTCGGGGCCGCCGTCGTGGAGGCGGTCGACCGCCGCCCGGGCCTGCTCGGCGCCGACCGGGCCGAAGCCGTCCGGGGCACCGCCCGTACCCACCATCACCAGGTCCAGGACCACCCGGCGCAGCGTGGCCGCCTCGCCGCGGGGCAGCGGCCCGTTCAGCGCGCTGCGGGCGAGCAGCAGGGCGGACTCGACGTATCCCGAGCCCAGCAGCGTCGCCAAAGCTCCCGTCACGCCCGCCCCGTCGTCCGCCGCGCTCCCCGGCTTGGCGCGCGCGGCGCCCTGGCGGCCGAGCGAGGCGAGGTCACGGGCGGGGAGGTCGTGCCCCGGGACGAGCCGGCGTGCCTCCTCGTGCAGGGTGGAGCGCACGCTGGGCGGGATCGCCTCGAACACGGCACGCCACAGCAGCGGCTGCTGGAAGGTGACTCCTTCGTCGGTGAGCCGCAGGACTCCCGTGGTGAGGGTTTCGTCGAGGGCGGGGAGCAGGGCCGCGGTACTGGTGCCCAGCATGGCGGCGGCCTGCGAGAGCTGGAAGGTGCGCCCCAGCACGGTGCCGACCCGCAGGAGTTGGGCGGATTCCCGGGACAGCTGGCGCAGCAGGCCGGCCACCGCCGCCTGGACGCGGGCCGGCAGCCTGCCCGGTGTCACCCGCACCAGCTCCCCGTCGGGGCTGATCCGGCCCTCCTCGCGCAGGCCCTCCAGCAGTTCGACGATCAGCCTCGGATTGCCGTTGGCGCAGGCCGCCACGTCCAGCAGGGCCGGCTGCGGCGCCACGGCGAGGAGGTCGGCGACGAGTTCCCTTACCGCCTCCCCGTCGAGCGGCGCAAGCTCCAGACCGGCGGCCGGCGGCCCGCCGGCGCCCTCCCAGGAGGCCTCCGCCGCCGGGTCGAGCCCCCCGGTGCTCGCGCTGCGCGCCAGCAGGACGGGGACGGGGGGCCGGGCCGCCCGGCCCGTGGAGCGGATGAGGTCGAACAGGGTGTCGGCGGATCCCGGCTCCGCGTCGTCGACGACGATCAGCGGAGGCGGGCCGGCCTGTCCCACCGCGTCGCGCAGGGCGGCACCGGCACTCCCGCGCAGCTCGGAGCCGTGGTGCTGGAGGACGGTGAACCCCCGGCGGCGTGCACGGTGCGCCGCGTCGAGCAGGAGCCGGCTCTTTCCGACGCCGGCCTGTCCGCCGACCACGAGGAGTTCGGGGTGTCCGTGAGCCGCTCTGTCCAGGAAGTCGCCCAGCCGCCGGAGTTCCCTCTCACGTCCGTATAAGGCCGTCAGCGCAGACATACGTTCTCTCCCTGAGCACCCGGCCCACCGCCTTCCGGTCGGCCGACCGGTATTGCACCACGGCGGAGACGGAGAACGTCAGGTCGCACGGGCGGAAGTATCAACTCCGCAGGGCGGCGGCGCGGACCGCGGCGGCGACGGCCGGTGTCACGCGCGGGTCCAGGGAGTGCGGGACGATCCGGTCCGCGGCCAGGTCGGGGGCGGCGACCGCGGCGATCGCCTCGGCGGCGGCGAGCTTCATCCGCTCGGTGATGCGGGTGGCTCCGGCGTCCAGCGCCCCCAGGTAGATGCCCGGCGAGGCGAGGGTGTTGATGACCTGGTTGGGGTGGTCGCTGCCGCCGGTGGCGACCACCGCGGCGTGACGGGCCGCCAGCCGGGGGTGGATCTCCGGTTCGGGGCTGGACAGCGCGAGGACCACCGGATCCGGGGCCATGGAGGCGATCCACTCGGGCGCGACACGCGCCCCGGACACACCGACGAACACGTCCGCTCCGCGCAGCGCCTCGGCCGGGCCGCCGTGCAGCCGCCGGGGGTTGGTCAGCGCGGCGAGCTCCGCCTTGACCGGGTTCATGCCCGCGCGGCCGGGGACGAGGATGCCCCGGGAGTCGAGCACGGTGACGTCCGTGACTCCCGCGCTCAGCAGGATCCGGGCGCAGGCCACGCCCGCGGCCCCGGCCCCGTACACCACCACCCGGCGGGTGTGCAAGGGCCGCCCCAGGACGGTGGCGGCGCCCCGCAGGGCGGCGAGCACAGCGATGGCGGTGCCGTGCTGGTCGTCGTGCATCACCGGGCAGTCCAGCGCCTCGGTGAGCCGCGCCTCCACCTCGAAGCAGCGGGGCGCCGCGATGTCCTCCAGGCTGACCGCCCCGAACGAGTGGCGCAGCCTGACCACGGTGTCCACGATCTCGTCCACGTCCGTCGTGGACAGCACGAGGGGGATGGCGTTGAGACCGGCGAACTTCTTGAGGGCCACCGCCTTGCCCTCCATCACCGGCAGCGCCGCGAGCGGGCCGACGTCGCCGAGGCCGAGCACGGCGGTGCCGTCGGTGACCACGGCCACGAGGCGCCCGGCCCAGGTATAGCGGGCGGCGAGGGCGGCGTCGGCCGCGATCGCCTCGCTCATCCGGCCCACGCCCGGGGTGTAGGCAACCGAAAGGGACCGCGCGTCGCCGAATGCGGTGGTGACCTCTACGGCCAGTTTTCCGCCGGTGTGGGCGGCGAATATCTCGGCATCCGTGACGGGCTTTTCAATCGTCGTGGTGATCATGCGGAAAAGGCTAGGCAGCCGGCCGCGGAAGGGGGACTACCCGCCCGGGTAGTCCTGCCCGCGGCCCCTTTCCCACTCGGTCGGGTAGTGGCCGCCGAAGGACGCCGACACCAGCATGGTGAGCACCAGGGCCCGTACGGCCCGGCCCCGCGGGCCCTTTCACCCCGCCGCCTTCCCGCCGACATCCCCACCCCGAGGAATAAAGAGAACCCACCATGGCAACCCTGATCATCAGCAACCAGCGCACCGAGGAAATGGTCGGAGACCTCGATTCGCTCACACCGGAATACCGCCGCTACGTCGGCAACCAGGCCCAGCGGATGGCCTGGTGCCTGGGCGAGGGGGACGTCCTCGTCCTTCCGACGGCCCCGGACGAGGAATTCCTGCGCCATGTGACCGGCCGGCTCGGCATCGACCGGGATGCGGTCCGGGTGCTCGTGCCCCCGCCGGGACGGTACGGCGAGGGCGTGCTCTCCCGCGACCGGCTGACCGGGGAGGCGTTCGTGGGGGAGCTGCGCGAGGCGGTCGCCGCACACGGGATCGACCGGGTCATGCCGTTCCACTTCGACAGCTCCGTGGCCGTCCTGGTCCGCGCCCTCGGCCTGGACGCCACCACGGCCGGCTTCGGCTTCCTCGACCAGAGCGGCGGCCGCCTCCTCAACAGCAAGGCCACCTTCCGGGCCGTCGCCGGAGGCGTCGGCGCCCCCGTGCCGGAGGGCGGGGTGTTCACCGCCCAGGAGGACGCGGCCCGGTTCCTGTGGGAGCGGCTCCTGTCCCGCGGACTGCCCGCCATCCTCAAGCAGGACTTCCACGTGGCCGGCTTCGGCAACGAGATCGTCAGCCCGGTCGCCGGGGTGGATCCGCTCGGCGCGCAGCGGACCGTGGTCGCCGCCGACCGCGAAGAGCTGGAGAAGTACCTCACCGACCGCTGGCCGTGGCTGACCGACGGGGGCCGGGGCAGCGTCGTCATCGAGCACTACGTCCCCGAATCGGTGCCCGTCTACGCGGAACTGCGCGTGGAGGAGCACGGGGTGGAGTTCACCGGGCACGGCGAGATGCGGATGAAGCCCGTCCTCAACGGGCTGATCGTGCCCGCCCCCTCGGCCTCCGCCGACGCCGTGGACTTCGCCGGCTTCCTGGAGGCGGCGGCCCGGTTGTGCGAGCCGCTGCACGCCATGGGCTACCGGGGCATCGTCAGCGTGGACGCCGTCGTCACACCGGACCGGGACATCCTCGTCAACGAGTTCAACTGCCGCACCGGCGGATCCACGCACATCCACCGGATCGGCGAACGCGTCGTGGGCGGCGACTACTTCACCGACCGGGTGCTCGTCGAGCTCCGCCGCTGCACCTTCCCGCCCTTCGCGCAGACGGTGCGCGCGCTGGAGCAGGCCCAACTCGCCTACGACCCGGCCACCCGCACCGGCGTACTGATCACGGTGGACGACAACGGCCCGAGCGGCGGCTTCGGCGAGTACTGCGTGGTCGGGGAGACCCTGGCGCACGCCGAGGAGCTCGAAGAGCGGGTGGCGCGGCTGTTCGCCGCCCCGGGCGCGGAGGGCTGAACGCCATGGCCGCCGAACGTTCCGGCTACCGGGCGCTCGTGACCCGGGACCTGCTGCTCTGGTCGCTGGCCGCACTGGCGTCCAAGGCCCCCGTGGCCATGGCCCCCCTGGCGCTGGTCTTCCTCAGCCGCGGGAGCTCGGGGGGCTACGCGCTCGGCGCCACCCTGGCCTCCGCCTACGTCCTGGGGGAGGTGGTGTGCGCGCCGCTGCTCGGCGCCCGCCTCGCGCGCAGGCCGATGCGCCGGGAGCTGGGCGCGGGACTGGTGGTGGGTGCCGCTGCCTTCGCCGCGCTGGCGCTGGCCGGGGACGCCCCCGCTCCCGTCCTGATCGCCCTCGCTTTCCTCGCGGGCGGAGCCCCGGCCGCCTGCCCCGGCGGCGTCCGGTCGCTGCTGACGCGCCTGGTCCCGGAGGAGTCCGTACCGCGTGCCCTCAGCGCCGAGGCCGTACTCACCCAGATCACCTGGGCGGCGGCGCCGGCCGTCGTGGTCCTCCTCGCCCTGCGGGTCTCCCCCGGGGCACCGCTGGTCCTGGCCGCGGTGCTCGCGGCGGCAGCCTGCGCCGTCCTCCTGCTGCTGCCGGAGCCCGCGGCCGCCGCGCCCGGCAAGGCGCACACCGGCCGCCCGATGACGCGGACCCTGCTGGCGGGCTGGCCCGTCTATCTGACGAGCGCGGCCGCGATGGCGATGCTCGCCACCGCCGAACTGGTCCTGCCCGCCCTGCTGGAGGACCGCGGCATCGCCCTCGGCTGGTCGGGGATCCTGCTCGCCGGGTTCGCCCTGGCCAGCGCACTGGGGGCGTTCTGCTACGGGTTGCGTTCCTGGCCCGGCACGGTCCGCGTGCAGAGCCTGGTGCTGCTCGCCGCGACGGCCGGCTGCGTCGCCCTGGTGACGGTCCTGCCGGGGCTCCCCGGGATCGCGGTCGCCCTCACAGCGGCGGGGGTGTTCCAGTCCGGGGTGATGGTGTCGCGCAGCCTCAGCCTCCGCGACCTCCTGCCCGAACACGCCCACGCCGCCGGCTATTCGATGATGTACGCCGTCCAGGGCGCCGGATACAGCCTGACGGCCTCGCTGTCGGCCCTGGTCCTGCAAGTGGCCGACGCCTCCACCGCCATCCTGGGCGGGGTGGTGGTCGCCGTGGCGATCACCGGGGTGAGCGCCCTGGCCGAGCGGGGCCCCGCCCGCACGGGGCAGCCCCTCGGGGCAGCCCAGGACACGTGAAACGCCACCCCTCCAGGCGCGACGCCCACCGATTCCCGAGCCACCTGGCGGCCGCCGCGGACGGTGGCCGTCCGGCGGCGAGGGGGGGCTACGCGCCGGGCCGGGGTCCCGCCCCGCCCCGGCCCGGCGGGGTGCGGGCGCGCCCGGCCGGACATCGGAAGGTGCCCGGGTTCTGCCCTTCCGGACCTTGCCGGTGATCCCCCGGACGTGTTTTCTGGCGCTGCGCAGTCTCCGGAAGGAACGCAGTTGTCGTCACGAATGCACCGTCCTGATCGGCACCCGGGAGCGCGGTCCGCGGCACCCGGCGAGCCCGCTCCCGGGGACCGGGCGGGAATCTTCGCCCTTCAGCGCGCCGCGGGCAACGCCGCCGTGCTGCGCATGCTCCAGCTCTCCGGCCACCCCTACGCCCGGCGCAGGGACCAGCACGTCCACGGCGCGGGCTGCGGTCATCAGCAGGAGGCCGACGGGCAAGCACCGGCGGTCCAACGCTCCGCGGTCCACGATGTCCTGTCCGGCACCGGCCGCCCGCTCGACACCGGTCTCCGCGAGGAGATGGAGTCCCGCCTGGGCGCGGACTTCTCCGATGTCCGCATCCACGACGACCCGGCCGCCCGTGCCTCCGCCGCCGGGATCGGCGCCCGCGCCTACACCAGCGGCAGCCACGTGGTCCTCGGTGACGGGGGAGGCGACAAGCACACCCTCGCCCATGAGCTCACCCATGTCATCCAACAGCGCCGGGGTCCCGTCGCGGGCACCGACCGCGGCGACGGACTCAGCGTCTCCGACCCGGACGACCGCTTCGAGCGGGAGGCCGAGGCCAACGCCACCCGGGTGATGAGCGGGCCTGCCGCGTCCCCGTCCGCAGCCGTCCAGGAGCCCGCCGAGGCCGGCGGAGGGCATCGTGCCGGGCACCCTGCGGTCCAGCGGATGATCATGGAAGTGGACCCCGCGACCGGGGACCCCCTCTTCGCGCTGACGGACCCGCAAGAAGCCGAAGAACACTTCGCGGAGCAAGGCCTCCCCGAAGAGATCATGCAAGGACTGCGGAACGCGGCCGCGTCCGGTGAGCTCTACACGGTCGCCGAGGCGATGGCGCGAGCACGCCACACGATCACCGGCGCGGTCAACCTCATCACGCCGGGCGAGGGCCGGCTCATCGCCCACCTGGCGCGCAATCGCGGAAGTGTAGGGGTCTACGACCCCGACATGTCGGCGGCGGCGCCGGCGGTCCTCCAACATGCCGGGGTTCCCGCCGGTGCGGCACAGCTGACCCGGGGGTCCATCACCGAGTTCGGCCACCACAGGTCCCACACCGACATCTTCGTGCCGCACCCGGGACCGTGGGTCATGACGGCCCCTCCGAACGATCTCGCTTCCTGCCTGGACCACGTCATGGGAACGGCGAGCAAGGCCTACGTACTGACCGACAACGAGCCCACCCAGGGGTTCGCGGAGCGCCTCATCGCGAGGATCCAGCAGATCAACACGGCGAACGCCCAGACGCCGGACTACATCCCCCTGACCTTCACCGTGGAGGAGCCCGCATCGCAGGGGAACGACCCGGTGGAACTCGCCGAGCCGGGCTCCGACATCTACGGCGGCATCGACTCCACCAGCGTCCCTTACCAGCCCGTCCACTACCCCGACTACAAAATCATCAGGATCTCCCGAGGATGACCAGGCCCCGGGCAGGCTGCCGGCCCGCGGGCCCCGGAGCGATGCCCGCGCCGAGGGGGAGTACGACGGCGCCGGCCGTGAAGCGCCGGTGAGGACGATCGCCCAGCGCGGGCAGCGCCTGCGGCCGCCTACACCTCGTTGAAGCCGCGTGCAGCGTCGCGGACGTCGAGTTCGATGAAGACTGTGTCGGTCGTATAGGCGAGGTGGCTGCCGGCACCCTCGGGATCGGCTGCGATCCTGTCGACCAGACGCAGAAACGTCCCACGGTCTTCGCCGGGCATGTAGTCGCGGAACCGCACCACCTGCTCGGTGAACTGCACTCGTCCATTCGGCCAGGCCGGCAGAACCACGCAGCCGGCAGCTTGGATTCAGTCGCCGTCGGCCCCGTGGCTGCCATTCCTCCGGGACAGCCGGTGGAGACGGAGGGCGAGGCGGAGGGCGCTGTCGGGGGTGTTTCAGTCGGGGCCGAGGAGTTGGGCGACGCGGTCGGTGCGCTGCACGACCGTGTCGGCGTGGACGTGGAGGGCGTCCTCGGCGCGGGCGAGGCTCGCGCCCTGGTCGTAGTAGGCGTGCAGGGTGCGGCCGCGTTCGGTGTCGCGTTCGGTGTCGCAGGCGAGCGCGGGGCCGAGGACGCGGTCCCCGTACGCGGCGACGCCCCCGCGGTCGCCGTCCAAGCCGCCGATGAAGCCGAGGGCGGCGGGGCGGTCCGGGGCGGTGCGGGGCCCGCGAGCAGGTCGTCGAGGAGTGCGCCGCGTTTCCGGTCCTCGGCGACCGAGCGGCGGACCAGCAGCAGCGTCGCCGTGACGAGCGCCGACCGTTCGAACAGCCGGCGCGCGGCGGCCTCCGAGCGCCCCGCCCGCCACGTAGAAGATCGTCGACCTCCTCCATGCCGGATGCGGAGTGGGCAGGGCAGCGGATGCAAGAAGCGATCCGGCCCCTTCACGGGCGGCCATCCGCCGCCTTCGCCGCATCCCCCTCCCGCTCCTGCCAGTAGGCGAGGTTGTTTCTTGTGGTGACGGTTCGGGGGTGGTCGGGTCCGAGGACCTGCACCTGGTCGGCCAACAGTTCGGCGAAGGCGCGTGCCGCTCCCGCCGCATCCCCCGCCTCCCCTCTCCAGTAGGCGAGGTTGTTGCGGGTGGCAAGGGTGTCGGGATGGTCGGGTCCCAGCACCCGGATCTGGTCGGCCAACAGCTCGGCGAAGGCTTGCGCCGCTCCCGCCGCGTCCCCCGCCTCCCCTCTCCAGGAAGCGAGGTTGTTCCGGGTGGTGAAGGTTCTGGGATGGTCGGGCCCCAGCACCCGGATCTGGTCGGCCAACAGCTCGGCGAAGGCTTGTGCCGCTCCCGCCGCGTCCCCCGCCTCCCCTCTCCAGGAAGCGAGGTTGTTCCGGGTGGCAAGGGTGTCGGGATGGTCGGGGCCCAGCACCCGGACCAGGTCGGCCAGCACGTCCGTGAAGGCCTGTGCCGCTCCCGCCGCATCCCCTGCCTCCCCTCTCCAGTAGGCGAGGTTGTTGCGGGTGTTGAGGGTCTTGGGGTGGTCGGGGCCGAGGATTCGGATGTGGTCGGCCAACAGCTCGGCGAAGGCGTGTGCCGCTCCCGCCGCGTCCCCTGCCTCCCCTCTCCAGGAGGCGAGGTTGTTTCGGGTGGTGAGGGTGTCGGGGTGGTCGGGGCCCAGCACCCGCACCCGGTCGGCGAGGAGCTCGGCGAAGGCCTGTGCCGCTCCCGCCACATCCCCCGCTTCCCCTCTCCAGGAAGCGAGGTTGCCTCGGGTGGTGAGAGTTTTGGGGTGGTCGGGGCCCAGTACCCGGATCTGGTCGGCCAGCAGCTCGGCGAAGGCCTCCGCCGCTCCCGCCGCGTCCCCCGCTTCCCCTCTCCAGTAGGCGGAGTTGTTACGGGTGTTGAGGGTCCTGGGGTGGTCGGAGCCGAGGACCCGCAGCTGGTCGGCCAACAGTTCGGCGAAGGCCTGTGCTGCTCCCGCCGCGTCCCCTGCCTCCCCTCTCCAGGAAGCGAGGTTGTTCCGGGTGGTGAGGGTGTCGGGGTGGTCAAGGCCCAGCACCCGCACCCGGTCGGCCAACAGTTCGGCGAAGGCCTGTGCTGCTCCCGCCGCGTCCCCTGCCTCCCCTCTCCAGGAAGCAAGGTTGTTCCGAAGGGTGAGGGTTCCCGGGTGGTCGGGGCCGAGGCGGTGGGCGGTGATGTCGGCGAGGCACCCGAAATGGTCGATGGCGGCGGCGACCTGACCGGCTTCGCCGAGGCTGCGGCCCAGGCGGAACAGCAGCGCGTGTGCGTCCGGCTGGTACAGGGCTTCCGCGGCGTGGCGCGTCAGCGCGTCGGTGTTGGCGCGCAGGGACTGCGCGAGGTCGATGTCGCGTTCGACGTCGGGCCAGGCTGCTGCGAGGGCGTCGGCGGCGGTCCGCGCGGTCTGGTCGTGCCGGCCGGGGGTGAGGGTGTCGCGGGCGGCGCGCTGGATGAGCTGGTGGACGCGGACGGCTTGGTGGGGGGTGCTCGGTGTGTGGTCGATGAGGCTGAGCCGGTCCAGGGCTCTGAGAGCGCCGAACGCTTCCTCTGGGGTGACGGGCGCGGCGGGGTACTGCCGCTTCCACCGCCACCACCTGGGTCGCCGTGTTCGTTCAGGGCCGGCGGTGGTGCGGTGTGCGGCAAGGTAGCTGCGCGCTTCCGGGCTGGTCAGGACGTCGTGGGGGATGCCGTTGGCGTCGAGGAAGGCGGCCAGGCGGAGCATGGGGCGGGCCAGGCCGACGGGGCGGAGCGCGTCGGCGCGGTCGATGGAGAGGGACCAGGCGGCGGCGAGGGTGGCGGCGTGGTCGTCGGGCAGGGCGTCGGGGGAGAGGTCGGTGAGCTTGGTCGCCCGGTCGGCCAGCAGCTTTCGGTAGGCGGCTGCGCTCTGTCCGGAGTCGATGAGGTAGGCGGCTGCCTGGGCCAGGGCCAAGGGCAGGTGGCCGAGGTCGTGAGCCAGAGCGGTGAGCTGCTCGGCGGGCTCGTTGCGGCCCTGTGCGCCCAAGGACGCGGTGAGGTAGGCGGCGGATTCGTCAGGGGTGAACACGCCGACCTCGATCCGGCGTCGGCCTTGCCCGAACAGGGCGGCATCGCGCCGGCGGGTGGTGAGCAGGACCCGCCCGTACGGAGCGGTGGGCGGCCAGAGGCCATAACGTCGGCCGGGGTCGTCGGGGTGGACGACGAGGTCGCCGGGGTCGGCGATGTCGTCCAGGACGATCAGCCACCGGCATGGCTGCTGCCCGGGCTTGGGGGCCAGCCAGGCCAGGAACTCCTTCGCGGCCCGTTCGGGGTCGTCGGGGTCGGCCCGGCACAGTTCCACGCAGGCCTGGGCGTATGCGCTCACGACGGACGACCGGGTGCTCGCGGTGACCCAGACCAGGACGTCCAGGGCGCCTTCGTCCCAGGCGGATCGGGCGTAGTCGGCGGCGAGCTGGGTCTTGCCGACCCCGCCCATCCCGGTGAGCACCTGGCAGAGGACCGCGGTGCCCCCGTCGGCGACCGCCGCCCGCAGCCGGTCTGCCTCGGCGCGGTGGCGGAAGGAGCGCGCCGAGGCGGGGACGACACCGACCTGGTGCGGCCAGGAGGCCGGCCCCCTTGGGGCGCGCTGCACGGTCAACGTGTGTACGTACCCGCTGATGGCGGTACTGCCCCCGCTGGCCGTGACGTCGCCGGTGCGGGACAGGCGCACCGAGGCTGCAGACCCCGGGCCGCCGCCTCGCGGGGCGGGTCCCCGGTAGCCGGTCACGGCGGTCTCGTCGGCGGCGGCCTCGGCGCTGCCGGTGTCCGCCACAGCCACCGACGGCTCGGGAGCGTTGCCCCGCGCCCTGCGCGACGATGCTTTCGCCATGGTGCGGGCCTAATTCGAGTAGTCGATGCCGGAGACGGAGTTCTTGCCGCTGGCCTCCCCCGTCCGGTCGGCGACGGCCGAGCCGCGGCCCCGGCCGCCAGGCCGCCGGATGCCGGTAACACCGCCCCGGTCGGCGTTCCCGGTCCGCGTGGCCCTGTCCGCCGGTCCGGCAGAGGACGGGCGCTGGAGCAGCGCCCAGACCAGGGCTGCGATGCCGGCGGCGGCCTGAACGGTCGCCCCGGCCAACTGCCCGGCATTGGCCCCGCCGAGCAGCCACAGCAGCGGTGTGGACAGAACCACGCCCACCGCCGCCACGATCACCGTGATCTTCCACCCCTGAGACATACCGGCTCCCCCTCGCCCGACCGCATGCCGCCAGCGGCTGACGGCTCGCCGCATTATCCCGGGGACCAGGCGTACCCGCCGGGGAAACTACCTCCTCGGCACCCCCTGCCGCCAGGCCCGCCGCGGGCGACCATCAGAGGGCGGGCGTCGCCAAATGGGCTCCAGGCCACGGCTTCGGCCCTCTCGCGTGCACGGGCTCAGCGGGCGAACGCTTCGATCAGGCTGATGCCGTGGCCGTCTCTGCCATCGGCACGGCGGCGACGCCGAACGGGTCGGGGTGGTCCAGCTCGATGGGGCGAAGGAGAAGTTGACCGCGGCCTGGATCAGCGGCACCAACTCGCCGCCGGGCTGCGGCGCGGGGGCCGGCCTCCAGTCCGGGGCGACGGACGCCCAGCCCTCGGGGCTGCGGGACAGGAGCTGCTCGGCGGAGAGGAGCCGGTGCAGGACGTGCCCGGGCCGCGGTGGCGAGCACCATGTTCAGGCCCGGGGCCGGGCCCACGATCGGCAGCTCGCAGGCCGCGGCGACACCGTGGGTATCCCGGGCGAGGACAACCTCGTTTGCGCCGACCGCCGCGGCGATGTTCGCGAGCTCCGCGATCCCGGCGAGCGCGTCCTGGCCGACTTTGAGCGGGCGCACCCGGATCAGACCGACCTGCTCGTCGCGCACCAGCGGCATCATCAGCGGGCGCGGCACAACCCCTTCGGCCGGCGAGGCGGTGTATGTCTCTTCGCGACGCCGACCAGTCCGTTCCACATCCGTGCTTCCGCGGGAGCCTCCTGCCGTCTTGCCGATCCGATCACTGCAACCTGCAACGGCGTTCGAGGCTGTGTCAGCGGAATGCCATCCGCTTCGGGTCGTTCCTGAACTGCGCGGACGGTGGTACGGCCGTCCGAGGTCGGCACCCGGATCACCGGCACCGACCTGGGTCCCCCTGGAGGCGGCCCGGTCCACCGTGCTCTCCGAGCGGGAGGTCTCCGCCGCCGAGGCCGCGCCCGGCCGCGCGGCCGAACCCTGGCGGCCCTGCGGGTACCTTGGGGGCTTTGGCCGGCGACCTCGGCTCGGAGTGCGACTGCCACCCGGGGGAAGCCGACGGCAACGCTTCCGAAAGTCCCTGCAGGTCGGTACACGACACGCAGCTGATCCGGATCTTCCTCTTCCGATACAGGCATGTGCGATAACCCGAAAGATACGTCATACACGGCTCCTGGAGCGGCTCACCCCGGTAAAATGCCAAATGATCACGAGTTGCACGCGGGGAGCGTCTCCGCCACCACTCACGAGAAAGTGGCATCGGGAGGAATCATGCTCAAGCTGAACGCCCCCATGGGTGGCCCCTCCGGGTTCAGGACGGTAATTTCAAACGACGACTACCCGGAATCTCAGTACGGATACACCGGGCCGGGGTGGAGCTGGATGTGGGTAAATTCCCCGTTCGCCTTATCCTTCGTGGAGGGCCAGTTCACTCGCAGGGTTTTCAAGCAATATCAGACGTCACATCGCGACCTGCGGTCCTTCGTCGGAGAAAGCCTAGCGCCCAACGATCTGCGCTGGTCCAAAGCGTGCGCCGCCGCTCTTCGTGACACGACAGCGCAGGAATTCATTCTGGTCTGTGAGATCTGGGCATTCGCCTCATTCGAAGTCCGCTCGGGCGGGAGTGCGGAAGCAGGCACGGCCTTCTACAACGGATGGGTCGCAGCCATGAACGCCGATCCGCAGGCCACATACACACTGCAGTGGTCCGAGAAGCCCACCGTCATACTGATGAGCTGACCACGGCTCCCATGCCATCCCACTCCCCGTGAGGCGTTCCCGGTGTCAGAACCAGGCCCACTTCCTGACCTGCCATCCGCAACCGTTTGTCCCACAGAGGGAATCGGGCCTTGCGCCCATTTCGTAGCCGCTACCAGCGTCAGCGCACAGCCATGCAGGCCGGTACGAGGAGATACAGGCGGTATGTCATCCACATCCCGTACCGCCCGCAGTCGCGAGCCGGTCTGCGAGGCAAGGCCGAGGGCCGGCCCCGGACTTCGAGCCGAGCTCAGCGCAGCACCCGCCTTGAGGCGGCCCGTGTCGACCATCCGGTCGCCCGGGCAGCGTCGCCGCCTGCCGCGCCGCCCCGGATCTTCCGCTCGGTGGCGTCGAAGCCGGCCGGCCCTGTGCCACTTCCCCTTCCCCCGGCCGCTGCACCGGGTGCTGATGCCGGAATACAACCCCGACGGATGTCGGAGCTGTAAATGCGGTGTGGCGCCCGTTTCCGGGGGGAGCGCCACAGCGTTTCCAATCAGCCCGCCCAGTCGACGCCCAGCTTTGCGAGCGAGTCGAGCTGTTCGGTGGTGAGCTTGTCGCGTCGGCTCTTGGTGTTGGAGACCCACACGCCCAGCTTCACCACCACCGGCTCCACTTCGTCTTCGACCGTGATCTCCTCGCTGTGGGCGCGGGGTACGGGCCGGTCCGCACCTTCTCGTTCGACCCACTGCGCAAGGGCTGTCAGGCCTCGTTGGAATGCCTGCTGCGCTTTGCTCGGCCCTTTCGCCCCGTGACTGGCTGCGGGGGCGGGAGAGGGCACCTCAAGCGGCTTCACGCCCAGCGCGGTCAGCCGCTCCTGCTGCTCGGGCTTCAGCCGCGCCCAGGTGGCCGGCTGTTTCTGCTGCTGGAGCCATCGGCCGATGTCGTCGCCGTCGAATTGCACTCCGGGTGCGATGTCGGGGAGCTGCCCGTCCGGCTCGTCGGCGGCGAGGTCGGCGAGGACGCGCTGGTGGCGCTGCCAGTTCAGTGGCCAGGGGCAGTTCCAGTCGGGGTCGATCGCGGTCAGCTGTGCCGCGCGCGCGGTGGCCCGCTCGGGGTCCTTGCCCAGGCCGTTCTTTGCGCCTTTGCGGCGGAGGTTGGCCATGTGCTGCCCGATGGGCACCATCGCCTCGCCCTCACCCCACATGGCGTCCTGCCGGGGTGCGAGGTGTCCGGTGGCCTTCCGGTAGGACCGGAGCACGGCGAGCTTGGCCTCCCACGCCTCCTCACCAGGCTCCCACACCATCCCAGCCTCGGGCGCGTCCAGCAGTTCCTTGCGCCGGTCCTCGAGTTCCCCGGTGCGCAGGGCTTTGCGCTGCTGGTGGACCCACCGGCCGAGGGGGAAGTCCTTGGTGACGCCGACTTCGGTCTCGGTGTCGTAGGGGACGGCGTGCAGGCCGGTGATCTTGTTCTCCCGGCGCCAGCGCAGCAGGGCCTGGTAGCCCTCCAGCCAGGCAAGGGACTCGGGCCGGTAGACGCGGGTACGCAGGAAGGCCGCGATGGTGGCGGTGTCGCGCGGGCTGGAGAAGTGCAGCAGCGCGGACTCGGCACCGTCGTGCTCCTGGTTCTCGCTGTCGCTTTCGCCGCCGGCCCTGAGGATCTGCCCGTCCTGGTCGCGGCGTAGGTGGATCTTGCGCTTGCCGTGGGTGAGGGCGCGGGAGGCGAGCTGCTCGACGAGTCGTTCATCATGACTGCGGAGGCCCTGGAGGACGGCTACAAGGGGGCGGAAGCTCGCGGAGGCCACCATGTCGTTGGGGTCCTCGCCAGGCTCCAGGAAAATGGGCACGATGATCCGGGCGATCTTCGTGGAGCCGTCCCTGTTGAGCCGGAGTGCGCGGCCGATGTTTTGGACGATTTCGACTTGGGAGCCGCGGGTGTCGGCGAAGCAGATCGCTTCCACCCCGCGCTCGCCGGTGATGTCGACGCCTTCGCCGAGGACGCGGACGGAGGCGAGGAACGCCCGGTGTACGCGCCGGTTGTTCGCGTCGATGCCGTTGGCGAACTGCCGCAGGAC
>NZ_RPSE01000579.1:0-2854 GCF_003949955.1 Streptomyces sp. WAC05292 | reverse complement strand
CATAGTGTTTCGGTGGTCATAGCGTTAGGGAAACGCCCGGTTACATTCCGAACCCGGAAGCTAAGCCTTTCAGCGCCGATGGTACTGCAGGGGGGACCCTGTGGGAGAGTAGGACGCCGCCGAACAATCATTGTGGGAAAGCCCCGCACCAGCTCTGGTGCGGGGCTTTCCTGCGTTTACGGGCCGAACGAGGGCCTCGGCGTTGGCGTCCTCGACCTCGACGGTTGACGTGAACCGCCGGTGTCACAGGCGGCCGGCGGACTTCAGGGCGAGGTAGGCGTCGGCCAGGGCCGGGGCCAGGGCGTCGGGGGCGGCGTCCACGACGTGGACGCCGTGGCGGGAGAGTTGGTCCGCCGTGCGGCGGCGCTGGTCCTGGGTCTGGGCGGCTGCCGCGGCCTCGTAGACCGCGTCCAGGGTGCCGCGGGCGCCGGCCATCGCCGCCACCTCCGGGTCGGAGACCGAGGCCAACAGGACCGTGTGGCGCCGGGTCAGGCGCGGGAGGAGCGGGAGCAGGCCTTCCTCCACCGCAGCGGCGTCCAGGCCGGTCAGGAGGACCACCAGGGAGCTGCGGGGGGCCGTGCGGAGGATCGTCGAGACCAGGGAGCGGGCGTCCGTCTCGACGAGCTCCGGCTCCAGCGGGGCCATCGCGTCCACGAAGGCCGGCAGGACGTCGCCCGCCGAGCGGCCCTGGACCTGGGCGCGGACGCGGCGGTCGTAGGCCAGCAGGTCCACACGGTCGCCGGCCCGGGCGGCCAGGGCGGCCAGCAGGAGGGCCGCGTCCATCGACGCGTCCAGACGGGGGGCGTCGCCGACGCGGCCGGCCGAGGTGCGGCCCGTGTCCAGGCAGACCAGGATGTGCCGGTCGCGCTCCGGGCGCCAGGTGCGGACCGCGACGCCATCCCGGCGGGCCGTCGCGCGCCAGTCGATCGAGCGGGTGTCGTCCCCCGGGACGTAGTCGCGGAGGCTGTCGAACTCGGTGCCCTCACCCCGGGTCAGGGCGCTCGTCCGGCCGTCCAGTTCGCGCAGGCGCGACAGGCGGGACGGCAGGTGCCTGCGGCTCGTGAAGGGCGGCAGGACCCGCACCGTCCATGGGACGTGGTGCGTGCCCTGGCGGGAGACGAGCCCCAGCGGGCCGGAGGAGCGGACCGTCACGCGGTCCGCTTGGCGGTCGCCGCGGCGGGTGGGGCGGAGGCGGGTCGTCACGCGGCGGCGCTCGCCCGGCGGGACGGTCAGCGTGTGGCGGGACGCCGCCTGTTCCGTGCCGGGCAGCCAGCTGCTCGGGGGCCACGCGTCGCGGATCCGGGCGCGCAGGCGGCGGGTCCCCGGATTGGTGATCGACAGGTGGACCTCGGCCTGCTCGCCCAGGCGGACCACCGTGTCGCCCGAGCGGGACAGCACCAGGCTGCGGACCGGCGCCGCCAAGGCGTAGTCGAGGGCGCAGGCCGCGGCCAGCGGGCCGTTCACCGCGAGGAGGCCCGCGAGAGACGGCTCCAGCAGGCCGACGGGGAGGGCGCCGAGGGCCGCCAGCAGGGCGGCGCGTCCGGTGAGGGCCATCAGCGGGGCACGGGGACGTGGGACAGGATCGCGGTCAGCACCGCATCCGGTGTCACGCCCTCCATCTCGGCCTCAGGGCGCAGCTGCACCCGGTGCCGCAGCGTCGGCAGGGCCAGCGCCTTCACGTCGTCCGGGGTGGTGTAGTCCCGGCCGGTCAGCCACGCCCACGCGCGGGACGCGGCGAGGAGGGCCGTCGCGCCGCGCGGCGAGACCCCCAGGGACAGCGACGGCGACTCCCGGGTGGCGCGGCAGATGTCGACGACGTACCCGGCGATCTCGGGCGAGACGGAGACGGCGGCGACTGCCTCGCGGGCCGCCCGGAGCTCCTCCGGCCCCGCCACCGGGCGGACGCCGGCCGCCGCGAGGTCGCGCGGGTCGAAACCCGCCGCGTGCCGGGTCAGGACGTCGACCTCGTCGGCGCGGGAGGGCAGCGGGACGTTCAGCTTCAGCAGGAAGCGGTCCAGCTGGGCCTCGGGGAGCGGGTACGTGCCCTCGTACTCGACCGGGTTCATCGTCGCGGCGACCAGGAACGGCTCGGGCAGGCGGCGCGGAGTGCCGTCCACCGTCACCTGCCGCTCCTCCATCGCCTCCAGCAGCGCGGACTGCGTCTTCGGCGGAGTGCGGTTGATCTCGTCCGCCAGGAGCAGGTTCGTGAAGACCGGGCCCTCCTGGAAGGAGAACTCGGCGGTGCGGGCGTCGTAGAGCAGCGAGCCCGTGACGTCGCTCGGCATCAGGTCGGGGGTGAACTGGACGCGCTTCGTACCGAGGTCGAGGGAGGCCGCCAAGGCCCGCACGAGCAGCGTCTTCGCGACGCCCGGGACGCCCTCCAGCAGGACGTGGCCGCGGCACAGGAGGGCGACGACGAGACCGGTGACCGCCGGGTCCTGGCCCACGACGGCCTTGCCGATCTCGGTGCGGATCGCCTCCAGGGCGGAGCGGGCGCTGTCCGTGGTGGCCGTCATGAGGAGCGGACCTCTCTTTCGAGGGCGTCGAGGTGGTCGGCGAGCGCGACGAGTGCCGCGTCGGAGGCGGGCGGGAGGCCGAACAGCAGGGCCGCTGCGTCCCGGTCCGGGCCTGCGGCGCGCGCCGACACGGCCGGGACGAGGACCGCCGGGTCGTGGCAGGCGGACCGCGGTACGCCCACCAGGGGGGCGAGGCGTTCGCGGGCGGCGGCCCGCAGCACCGTCGCCGCGCGCTCCCGGGCGTCGGCCCTGCGGTACAGGCGGGCGCGGCCCTCCGTGGCCTCCGAGGCGCGGATCGCGACCGGGAGGCGTTCGGTGACGAGCGGGCCGAGGCGCCG
>NZ_RPSE01000578.1:0-2864 GCF_003949955.1 Streptomyces sp. WAC05292 | reverse complement strand
GGCCACGCCAGCGCCCCCGCGTGCGCGGCGACGGCCGAGCGCAGCGGGGCGAGGCGGCCGGCCAGTGCGGGATGGGCGGCGGCGGTCGCGTCGTAACGTTCCAGCAGCCGTTCGCTGTCCCGAACAGCCGATGCGCGCATCCGCCGTTCGAGTGCAACACCGCTCGGCGGGGCCGGCGGGCGGGAGCCGCCGGAGCACCCGCCGGCCAGTGCCGCGCCGGCGGTGGCGGCCGCGCCGGCGAGCAGGCTCCTGCGCGAGGGTCCGGGGGGAGGGGTCCAGGGCACGGCGACGTCCTCGGGGGTGGGGAAGGGCAGGGTGTGATCACGGTACTAGGGGGCTTGTCCACAGGGCGGACGGCAACACCCTCCGCGACCGGATACCCTTTGGTCTGACACGCGACGTAACCCACAACAGCACACGCGGCCGAGGAGTCACCCGGATGAGCACCACCCAGAGCGACAGGCTGCGCGGATTGCTGGAGCCGCTCGTCGCCGCCAGGGGCCTTGATCTCGAGGACATCGAGCTGTCGAAGGCCGGCAAGCGCCGGATGCTGCGCATCATCGTGGATTCCGACGAGGGCGTGGAACTGGACGCGTGTGCCGAGCTGAGCCGCGAGGTCTCCGACAGGCTGGACGAGACCGACGCGATGGGCGAGGGCGAGTACGTCCTGGAGGTGAGCTCGCCGGGCGCGGACCGCCCGCTGACCGAGCACCGCCACTACGTCCGGGCGATCGGCCGCCTGGTGAAGTTCCAGCTGTCCGAGGGCGGGGAACTGATCGCCCGCATTCTCGACGTCGACGACGAGGGCATGGACCTCGAGGTCCCCGGTGTGAAGGGCCGCAAGGCGACCGCGCGCCGCATCGCGTTCGCCGACGTCGCAAGGGCGCGTGTCGAGATCGAGTTCAACCGCAAGGACAAGAAGGAAGAGGAGGCGTAGCCGTGGACATCGACATGAGTGCCCTGCGGGGTCTGGTCCGGGAGAAGGAGATCTCCTTCGACCTGCTCGTCGAGGCGATCGAGTCGGCCCTCCTCATCGCGTACCACCGCACCGAGGGCAGCTTCCGCCGGGCGCGCGTGGAGCTGGACCGCACCAATGGGCACGTCGTCGTGTGGGCGACGGAGGACCCGCGGGACCTGGAGGAGGGGCAGGAGCCCAAGGAGTTCGACGACACGCCGTCGGACTTCGGGCGGATCGCCGCGACGACCGCCAAGCAGGTGATCCTGCAGCGTCTGCGCGACGCGGAGGACGACCTGACGTTCGGCGAGTTCGCCGGCCGCGAGGGCGACGTCATGACGGGCGTCGTGCAGCAGGGCAAGGACCCCAAGAACGTCCTCGTCGACATCGGCAAGCTGGAGGCCATCCTGCCGGTGCAGGAGCAGGTCCCCGGCGAGGAGTACCCGCACGGGCTGCGCCTGAAGGCGTACGTCGTCCGCGTGGCGAAGGGCGTGCGCGGCCCGTCCGTGACCCTGTCGCGGACCCACCCCAACCTGGTGAAGAAGCTCTTCGCGCTGGAGGTCCCGGAGATCGCGGACGGCAGCGTCGAGATCGCGGCGATCGCCCGCGAGGCCGGCCACCGCACGAAGATCGCCGTGCGGTCGACGCGCTCGGGCCTCAACCCGAAGGGCGCCTGCATCGGCCCGATGGGCGCCCGCGTGCGCAACGTCATGGCCGAGCTGCACGGCGAGAAGATCGACATCGTCGACTGGTCGGACGACCCGGCGGAGATGGTGGCGAACGCCCTGTCACCCGCTCGGGTGAGCAAGGTCGAGGTCGTCGACTGGGACTCGCGCTCCGCGCGGGTGACCGTCCCCGACTACCAGCTGTCGCTCGCCATCGGCAAGGAGGGCCAGAACGCCCGCCTCGCCGCGCGGCTGACCGGCTGGCGCATCGACATCCGCCCCGACACGGAGGCGTCCCCGGACGCCGACCGGGGCCGGGGCGGGGAATAAAACCGCTACCCGCTGGCGCTGCCCTGCGGGTACACAGTTCAAGACAGCAGATCGCGACAACGTCCGTTCGATTTTGCGCCCGAAGGGGTGAGGTCGGTACGGGGAGGTAGACTTAGGCGTGTCTGGCCGGACGCAAGCCCGCGCATGCCCCGAACGCACCTGTGTGGGGTGTCGGGCGCGAGCGGCCAAGAGCGAACTGCTGCGGATCGTGGCGGTCGGGGACGCATGCGTTCCCGATCCTCGCGGTACGCTGCCCGGCCGGGGTGCCTACGTGCACCCCGCCGCGGTCTGCGTCGACAAGGCGGTCCGCCGCAGGGCGTTCCCCCGGGCCCTCAGGTCCCCGGGAGCGCTCGACACGGCCGGACTGAGCGACGCCGTGGCCGCCGTGGCCGCGGCGACACCGTAAGAAGTAGTACGGCACGGACACCCCGTGCGGTCAGGTACCTCGCGAGTTGGAAGTAGGTCGAGATTGCGATGAGCACTCGATGAGTACGCGATGAGTACGCCCATGAAGTAGCGACGGTCCGGCGCAAACCCGGACCTAAAAGGAGCGAAGTGGCTAAGGTCCGGGTATACGAACTCGCCAAGGAGTTCGGTGTGGAGAGCAAGGTCGTCATGGCCAAGCTCCAGGAACTCGGTGAGTTCGTCCGTTCGGCGTCCTCGACGATCGAGGCGCCGGTTGTGCGCAAGTTGACCGACGCACTGCAGGGGCCCGGCGGCAACGCCGGCAAGTCCGCTGCCAAGCCGGGAGCGCCCCGCAAGGCCGCCCCCGCCAAGCCCGGGGTTCCGACCCCCGGCGCCATTGCACGTCCCGCCGCCCCGAAGCCCGGCGCCCCGGCCCCCAAGCCGGCCGCAGCCGAGGCTCCGGCAGCGCCGGCCCCCGTGACGCCGGCCTCTCCCGGCCCGCGTCCCGG
>NZ_RPSE01000577.1:0-2873 GCF_003949955.1 Streptomyces sp. WAC05292 | reverse complement strand
CGTCGAGCCGGGGGTCGTGCAGCCGTCCGGGCGGGAGTTTCCACATGGTCAGCAAGAGGCCCGGCCGCAGCGCCGGTCACCCCCGGCGGGCGCGGCCGCGGCGCGTGCGACTCCTCGCCGGGGCGGGCGGTGCGCTGCTGGCCGCGGGCGGGGCGGCGTACGCGTGGGGGCTGCCCGGGATCCTCGCGCACTCGGCGGCCGGGGACCGGGCGCGCGGCAGCTACGCAGCGGACGCCGCGGACGGCGACCGCGCCGCCGCGGCCCTGCTCGCCGGCGTCGTACGGGAGGTGCCGGCGGCCGGGCGGAGCGGGCAGGGCGAAGCCTCCGGCCCGGCGGCGGCGCCCGGCCCGACGGCGGGACCCGGCCCGGCCGAGGCACCCGGCGCGCCCACCGGTCCGCTCGCCGCGCGCCCCGCCGTCGCCGAGCCGGCGATCGGGGCGCTGTTCTCGCCCGGCGAGGACGGCGACGGCGCCCACCACTGCTCGGGCGTCGTCGTACACGCGCCCGGCGGAGATCTGGTGGCCACGGCCGCGCACTGCGTGCACCGCCCGGTGCTGGGCTTCCGCACGAACCTCGTCTTCGTGCCCGGCTACCGGGACAGGCAGGCCCCGCACGGCGTGTGGGTGCCCACCCGCATCGACGTGGACCCCCGGTGGGCCGCCTCCCAGGACCCGGACCACGACATCGCGTTCCTGCGCGTACGCCGCCCCGGCCGTCCCGGCGAGCGGCTGGAGGACACGGCCGGGGCGTACCCGGTCCGGTTCGGGGCCGGGCTGCCGCTGCCGGCGCGGCTCGCCGGCTATCCGGGCGGCGCCGAGCGGCCCCTGGACTGCTCGACCACGGCCGTCGCCGAGTCGGCCACGCAGCTGCGGCTGGACTGCGCGGACGTCCCGAACGGCACGAGCGGCGGGCCCGTCCTGGCAGGCGGCCGCACCCTGATCGGCGTCATCGGCGGCCGCGACGGCGGCGGCGACGAGTGGACCTCCTACAGCATCCGCTTCGGCGACGCGGCCCGGGAGCTGTACGAGCGGGCCACCCGGTCCGGGTAGCGGGACGCCGGCCCGTCGCCCCGGCCTCAGGCGGGCGGGCCGCCGTGGTGGGCGGGGTAGGCGGCCGTCATCGGCGGGGCCGAGGGCAGCCGCCATTTGGACAGCACCCGTACGACCGTCGCCGGGCTCAGCAGCGTCTCGGGCGGCTCGGACAGCGACAGCACCCGGAAGAAGGGTCGGGAGAGCGCCGGGTCGGTGTTCGCGCCGGCGACGACCCGCGCCATGTAGTGCTGGAGCACCTTCGTCGCCCGGTCCGCGGGCGGGCCTTCCGTTCCCGGGTAGCGCATGTCCTCGCTGGTGGCGATCTGCCAGGCGGTGTCCGCGACGGCGGCGGTGCGCCTCTGGATGCGGCGGGCCGCCGCGGCGACCTCGCGCGGGGTGAGGCCGCGGATGGTGGCGGCCAGGGCTCCGGCGGCGAGCGCGGCCACCGTCATACCGTGCCCGTACACGGGGTTGAAGCGGCAGGCGGCGTCGCCGAGCACCGCGAAGCCCGGCGGCCAGCGGTCCAGGCGCTCGAAGTGGCGGCGCTCGTTGGCGGTGCTGCGGAAGCCGGTCGGCGAGGACAGCGGTTCGGCGCCGCGCAGGGCGTCGTACAGGGCCGGGCTGCGCAGCGTCCGCGTGTACTCCAGGAACTCGGCGTCGCCGGTCGGCGGGGCGTGCTCGCCGTTGCCGATGAGGGTGGCGAGCCAGCGCCCGTCGTGCAGGGGTACGAGCACCCCGCCGCGCGGGATGTCGGGGCGGCCCTGCACGTACATGCCGTGCCAGCGCCGCTCCGGGTCGGGCGGGAGGGCGTAGTACCGGCTGGAGTAGCCGAGGTGGGAGTCGAAGCGGGTGGTCCGCGGGGCGGGCAGGCCGAGGGCGGTGAGCCAGGCGGGGGCGCGGGAGCCGCGGCCGGTCGCGTCGACGACGAAGCGGGCCGGGAGCCGCTCGCCGCCGCGGAGGCGGACGCCGGTGACGGTACGGCCGTCCGGGCCGGTGAGGAGGCCGTCCGCAGGGACGCCGGCGCGGATGCGGATGCGGTCGTCGCGCAGGACCTCGCGGCGCAGCGTCCAGTCGATCAGCTCCCGTCCGGCGATCAGCAGCCGCGCACCGGGCACCTGGCCGAACCAGTCGGCCGAGCTGAGCCACAGGAAGTCGCGGGGTGACTCCAGCAGGGACGCGCCGCCGGCCAGCAGCTCGCCGGAGAAGCCGGGAAGGAGCTCCTCCATGGTGTCGAGGCCGCGTGCCCAGAGCACGTGGACGTGGCGCGACTGGAGCACTCCGCGCCGGAACGCCGGCCCGGTGTCGGGGAGTTCGTCCCGCTCCACGACGGTCACCCGGGCGAAGCGCGCTGCGAGGACCCGCGCCGCGAGCAGGCCTGCCATTCCGCCGCCGAGCACGACGGCGTGGTCGTCGGCGCCTGGGTGGTTGTCCGTGTCGTCGTCCATGCGGCCGAGTCTGCCCCGGGGGACGGGCCGGGGTTGAGGCCCCATCCGGGGCGCCCCGGCGCACCCCGGGGGCGGACGGTCTCACACGAGGGCGCCTCCGGCGCGGCCGGCCTGCGCCGGCGCGTACGGGTGCGCAGCGGTACGGGCGCGTGTGCCGGGGCCGCGGCACACGCGCCGTCCGCCGGCCGGCCGGGGGTGGCCGACGAGGACTGTTCCCGTGGCCGGCAGGCATGGTCGGCACGGGCGCCACGACCGGCACGGGCGGCCGCAGGACCGGGCGGCGGCACGGGCGGTCGCGGGGGCCGCTGCCCGGCCGGGCGGCGGCCCGGGCCGTTGTGGGGGCCGCTGCCCGGCCGAGGGGGTGTTCGGGGAGCCGGGCGCCCGGTCGCCGCAGGTC
>NZ_RPSE01000576.1:0-2876 GCF_003949955.1 Streptomyces sp. WAC05292 | reverse complement strand
GGGTGGGGACGGCCGGCACGGACACGGAGGGCGTCGGCACGGACGGGACCGGGACGGAGGGCGTCGGCACCACCGGCGTGGGCACGACCGGCGTGGGCACGACCGGCGTGGGCACGACCGGCGTCGGGACCACGGGGGTGGGCACCACGGGCGTCGGGACGACCGGGGGCGGCACCTGCGGGGTGAGCGCCTTGCGGAACTCCTTCGCGGACCGCGGGTTCTGCTTGCACTGCCACACACCGTGCGGGCAGTAGTCGGTGATGGTGTGGTACATCGGCTTCTGCTGCTCGATCCAGCGCAGCATGCGCCGTACGTACTCCGGGTTGTCGCCGCGGCGGAACAGGCCCCACTCCGGGTACGAGATCGGCTTGCCGTGCGCCTTCGCGAAGTCGACGTGGTGCTGGAGCCCGTACGGCTGGGTGATCTGGTCGTCGAAGGTGCGGCCCGGGCCCTGGTCGTAGGAGTCCATGCCGATGATGTCGACGACGTCGTCACCCGGGTAGCAGGTGGTCCAGCCGATCGCGTCGGAGCCGCGGTTGGGGGCGAAGTCGAACTTGAAGCGCTGGCCCGGCACGGACCGCATGGTGCCCACGATGCGCCGCCAGTACGCCTTCCAGTTCTCCGGGTCGGGGGAGCAGCGGTGGGTGTAGGTGACGCCGTTCATCTCCCAGCCCAGCACGACGACCGTGTCCGGGACGCCGAGGTCGACGAGGCGCTGCGCCAGCCTGCGGAAGTGCTCGTCGAAGTCGCCGGCGGCGCCGGCGCGGATGAGCCGGGCCACCTCGTGGTCGGGCACCCGGCCCTCGTTGCGCTCCTGCATGGGCACGTTGAGGACGAAGAGCCGGTCCGGCCGGGCCAGGCGCCAGCGCGCCCAGTCGTCGAGGAAGCTGACGTTCCCCTCGATGCCGGCCCAGCGGTCCCCGGGCAGATACGTGTGCCCGACCCGGATCTCCCTGCCGCCGAGCCAGCGCGACAGGTACGGGATCCGCTCGACGCCGGGGGGCCCGAAGTCCAGGTAGGCGCCCACGGCGATGTCGGGGGACGACCCGGGGAGCTCCTCGTCCTCCGGGACGGCGAGGGTGGCTCCGGTGGCGAGGAGGCCGGCCGTGACCGTCCCGACGCAGGTGTTCGCCAGGCGGCGGCGAGGTCTGGGCATGGCATCTCCCGGGCATTCCCGAATCGGTGTGCTTGTCCAAGACGTTAGGCATCACATCCGACGAACGGCCTGTCCGGTGACCGCCGCCTAGGCCATTCGCAGTTGCGCATCGATCCTGCTTGGTCCGACTAGGTGAAAGACACGCTTTCCATGTACGAGTTCGCCGCCCACATGCCCGCTGTTGTGCTCAGACTCGACCGGAACCCGTTCCACCACGGAACCCTCGGCGCCGTCAGATCCCTCGGGCGCAAGGGCGTGGAGGTCCATGCCGTCGTCGAGGCCGGGGGAGGACCCGTGGGGCGCTCGCGGTACCTGCGTGCCGTGCATCCGGGGCCTGCGGGTGGGTTGGACCCGGAGGCCCCGGACGGGCTGGAGGAGTGCCTCGCCGGGGTGTCGGAGCGGATCGGCCGGCCCGCGGTCCTCGTCGCGATGGACGACCTGAGCGCGATCGCCGTCGCCAGGATCGGCGCCGGGCTCGACGGCCGTTTCCGCATCCCGCACCAGCCCGACGGGCTGCCCGCCCGGGTCGCGGACAAGGCCGAACTGGCCGCGCTGTGCGCCCGCTGGGACATCCCGCACCCGGAGACCGTGCTCCCGGAGAGCGGGGCCGAGGCCGCCGAGGCAGCCTGGCGGCTGGGCCTGCCCGCGGTCGCCAAGTGGAGCCGCCCCTGGCTGCTCCCGCCGGGCAGCGGGCTGCGCAGCACCACGCTCGTGCACACCGCCGCCGAGGCGCGCCGGCTGTACGAGCGGACCGGCGAGGCGGGGAGCCGGCTGCTGCTCCAGCGGTTCCTGCCGGCCGGGACGGACACGGACTGGTTCTTCCACGGGGCGTTCGGCAGCGGCGGGCGGCCGCTGCTCGCCGGATCGGGCCGCAAGGAGCTGTCGTGGCCGGTGCGGACCGGCCTGACGGCGGTGGGCCGCTGGCTGCCGGACCCGGCGGTGGAGGAGGCGGGGCTGCGGCTCGCCGAGCGCCTCGGCTACCAGGGGATCCTGGACCTGGACTTCCGGCGGGACGAGGAGGGCTGCTTCCGGCTGGTGGACTTCAACCCCCGTCCGGGGGCGCAGTTCCGGCTCTTCGCGGACGGGGCCGGCCTGGACGTCGTCCAGGCCATGTACCTCGACCTGACGGGGCAGCGGGTGCCGGCGCAGTCCGGGGGGCCGGGGCGGGTCTTCCTCGCGGAGAACTACGCGCTGCTGGCGGCGGTGCGCGGCCGCCGGCTGCCGCCGCGCGGGCCGCGGCGCGGCATCGGGGACGGCGCCGCGGACGGCGTCGGCGCGGAAGCTCCGGCAGCCCTGGCGCGCCCGGGTGAGCCGGGGGAGCCGGGAGGCCCGGGAGCCTCGCGGGCCGCGGACGGCCCGGGCGCGTCGGCGGTCCCGGGCGGCCGCGGCGGTACGCACCGCTCCGGCGCTCCCGTGAGCCGGGACGGCGCGGTGGCTCCGGCGGGCGCGCCGAGCGGCGCCGGGGGCGGTGCGCCGGCGCGGAGCCGGCGGCCGCGGCGGGTGGAGGCGGCGTGGTTCGCCGCCGACGACCCGCTGCCGTTCCTCGCGATGCTCGCCGCGTTCCTCGGTCGGGGCGCGGACAAGGGCGCGCGCGTCCTTCGACGCGTACCGGCGCACGGGCGGCGTACGGCGCGGGCCGTGGTCCGCGCCCCCCGCCAGCGCGACCGCGGTCTGACCCCGCCGGCCGGATCGCCCCCGCCGGCCGCCCCGCCGCCGGCGC
>NZ_RPSE01000575.1:0-2881 GCF_003949955.1 Streptomyces sp. WAC05292 | reverse complement strand
GGACACCGGGGGTGACGTGCGAGAACGGCGAGCAGCCGGGCCGGTGCCCCGGATCCGCGCACACGGCGTGCGGGGGCCCGTGAGGGGCGGGTGTGGCTGTGACGGGTGCGGCGACGGTGGCCGGCGAGACGGCGGAGGTGTGCGGCTCACCGGGGCGCACGCACAGCAGCAACGCTCCGAGCAGCACCGACAGGGCCACCGCGAACACGGCACGCCGGGGCGGGCGGCCCGCGCCGCGCCCCTCCCGTATGTGCTCCCAGCCCCCCATGGCGGCAGATGGTAGTGGCCGGGACGGCCCCGCGGTCAGTGCAGGGGTGCCGCGAGGTTTCGATGGTGCGTAATGTGGCGGAAACCGCGGCTGGCGATACTGGGTCCGCCCGCCCCCGCGCCCACCCCTGACGGCGGTGGTGCACAGGCCGTCTGAACTGCGAGGATGAAGGCATGGACAAGCAGCAGGAATTCGTCCTCCGGACGCTCGAGGAGCGCGACATCCGCTTCGTGCGCCTGTGGTTCACCGACGTGCTGGGCTTCCTCAAGTCCGTCGCGGTGGCGCCGGCCGAGCTGGAGCAGGCCTTCGACGAGGGCATCGGCTTCGACGGCTCGGCGATCGAGGGCTTCGCGCGGGTCTACGAATCCGACATGATCGCCAAGCCGGACCCGGGCACCTTCCAGATACTGCCGTGGCGCGCGGAGGCCCCCGGGACGGCCCGGATGTTCTGCGACATCCTCATGCCGGACGGCTCCCCGTCGTTCGCGGACCCCCGCTTCGTCCTCAAGCGGATCCTCGCCAAGACCTCCGACCTGGGCTTCACCTTCTACACCCACCCGGAGATCGAGTTCTTCCTGCTGAAGGACAAGCCGCTGGACGGCTCCCGGCCCGTGCCCGCGGACAACTCCGGCTACTTCGACCACACCCCGCAGAACGTCGGCATGGACTTCCGCCGGCAGGCGATCACCATGCTCGAATCGATGGGCATCTCGGTGGAGTTCAGCCACCACGAGGGCGCCCCCGGCCAGCAGGAGATCGACCTGCGCTACGCCGACGCGCTGTCCACCGCCGACAACATCATGACGTTCCGCCTGGTCATGAAGCAGGTCGCGCTGGAGCAGGGCGTGCAGGCCACCTTCATGCCGAAGCCGTTCTCGGAGTACCCCGGCTCCGGCATGCACACCCACCTGTCCCTCTTCGAGGGCGACCGCAACGCCTTCTACGAATCCGGCGCCGAGTACCAGCTCTCGAAGGTCGGCCGCTCCTTCATCGCGGGCCTGCTCCGGCACGCGGCGGAGACCTCGGCGGTCACGAACCAGTGGGTGAACTCGTACAAGCGCATCTGGGGCGGCTCCACCCGCACGGCCGGCTCCGGCGGCGAGGCCCCCTCGTACATCTGCTGGGGGCACAACAACCGCTCGGCGCTGATCCGCGTCCCGATGTACAAGCCGGGCAAGATGGGCTCCTCCCGCATCGAGGTCCGCTCCATCGACTCGGGCGCCAACCCGTACCTGACGTACGCGGTCCTGCTGGCGGCGGGCCTGAAGGGCATCGAGGAGGGCTACGAACTCCCGGCCGGCGCCGACGACGACGTCTGGGCCCTGTCCGACTCGGAACGCCGCGCGATGGGCATCGAACCGCTCCCGCAGAACCTGGGCGAGGCGATCTCCCTGATGGAACGCAGCGAACTGGTCGCCGAAACCCTGGGCGAGCACGTCTTCGACTTCTTCCTGCGCAACAAGAAGCAGGAGTGGGAGGAATACCGCTCGGAGGTCACGGCCTTCGAACTCCGCAAGAACCTCCCGGTGCTGTAAGCGACCGCAGAGGTGGGGGCGGTGGCAGGGCTGCCGCCGCCCCCACTGGTCCGTCAGCCCGGAGGGGCGGCAGGATGCCGTTCAAGCCCTTCCGGAGCCGGCCCGCGCTGGTGGTCCCAGCAGCGGCGGGCCGTCCTGACCTTCTAGTACGACAGGTCCTTCTGCTCGGTGATCAGGCGGCCGGCGATGTGCAGGTTGCCGTCGGAGTCGAGTACCGCGATGATCTTCTTCGTCGAACCGTGGTGGGTCGTGAAGTAGATCTTGTCCGCCTCCTGGGAGGTGGAGTGGTTCGTGTTCACCGACAGCTCGATGCTCACCGGCGAGCTGATGAGAACGTCCTTCTTGGGCGAGTTCGGGTAGATCTGGTTCTGCCGCAGCTTGATGCGGCCGTGGGTGTCGCCCTCGTCCCAGTCCGACGCCGGTCCGAGATCAATTTCGGCCATGTGGCTTCCCCTCCAGTTCGGGCGGACCGCGACTCCGCTCGCAGGCTGCTCCGGCCACGTCGCTCCCGTGTCCGCAGCCTTGCCGGGACGCGCCCGCTCCCCCAGTGAAAGAACCTTCAGGCTCGGGTATGCCGCAAGGCCTCCCGAACCAGTTCGAGAACCTACACGGTGCATTCGCCCGATGAGAGCAAATGTCATAGATGGCTATAAAAAGACCAAAAGCATCTTCAGTTGTCTGAATAATTGCGCACACGGGGTGAGGGGGGAAGTGTCTGTCCGGCCGCTTCCTGACGGCAAATCAGCCCTTCCGGGCCGGGGTGCCCGGGGAGAACGTCGCGTACAGCCGGGCGTCCAGACCCATGACCGCCAGGTTGACCGTGGTGCCGTCGGCCGTGGTGGCGGCCGAGGGGTCGCCCACGAAGAGGAGGGGGAGCGTTCCCGGGTGTGGCCCTCGGGCGCTGGGCGGACAATGACGGCATGACGGTGACGAGTTGGGTCGACGACTGACAGATCCAGTGCTGTGGGGGAGAGCTTCGGCCGGGGGACGGCGTTTCCTGGACGCTGCTGGAGGCCGATCCGGAGGACTACGCCGACCTCGTCGGCCGTGAACGGGCGGACGCGATCGGCTTCCGCGA
>NZ_RPSE01000574.1:0-2901 GCF_003949955.1 Streptomyces sp. WAC05292 | reverse complement strand
GGCGGGGCTAGCTTGGAAGGGGCTCTATTTCGGGAGGCCGGGATGGTGGCACGGTGGCGCAGGGCGGCGGTCGGGGCGGTTGCGGCGGGGCTCGTGGCGGTGCCGCTCGGCGGGGCACCGGCCCATGCCCTTGAGGCGGGAGGGCCGACTCGCGTTGCGGCGCCCGCGCGGGATGACGGGGACGTCGTCCGGATCACGCCCGCTGTGGCGCGGCAGTTGGACGATGCCGTGCGGAAGGTCATGGTCGACGCCCGGGTACCCGGGGTGATGGTGGCCGTGTCCGCGCCCGGCAAGGGCGAGTACATCCGTACATTCGGAGTCGCCGACAAGGCGACCGGGGCGCCCATGGACACCGGTCTGTACATGCGTATCGGCAGCGAGACCAAGACGTTCACGGTCACCGGGCTGCTGCGGCTCGTCGACGACGGGAAGGTCGGGCTCGACGATCCCATCGGGAAGTACGTCGCAGGGGTCCCCAACGGGGATCGGATCACGCTGCGGCAGCTCGCGGGGATGCGGAGCGGGCTGTTCAACTACTCCGAGGACGAGGGGTTCTTCAAGGCGCTGACCAGCGACCCGCAGCGGCCGTTCACGCCGCAGCAGCTGCTCGCGTACTCGTTCAAGCATCCGGTGCTCTTCGAGCCGGGCGCCAAGTTCGACTACTGCAACACCAATCTGATCCTGCTCGGGCTCGTCATCGAGAAGGTGAGCGGCAGGGGGCTGGGCGACTTCCTCGCCGACGAGGTCGTCAAGCCGGCCGGGTTGAAGCGGACCGCGCTGCCGCCCGGTGCCGCGTGGCCGACGCCGCACGCGCAGGGCTACACCGACCAGACCGCCAGTGGGAAGGTCGAGGACACCGCCGACTGGAACCCCTCGTGGGGGTGGGCGGCCGGAGCGATGTATTCCGACCTCGCCGACCTGCGGACGTGGGCCCGCGTCGTCGCCACCGGCACGCTGCTGGAGCCGGAGACGCAGAAGGAGCGGCTTGAGGTCGATCCGGCGCTGCCCGGGACGGGGTACGGGCTGGGGATCTTCCTCGACCACGGGTGGGTCGGGCACAACGGGTCCCTGCCGGGCTACCAGTCGCTGACCCTGTACCTGCCGGAGGCGCAGGCGACGCTGGTCGTGCTGCTCAACACCGACATCTCCGCCGAAGGGGAGGAGCCGAGCACGCTGTTCGGCCAGGCCATCACGAAGATCGTGTCCCCCGACAACGTCTTCTCGCTGCCCGCTCAGCCCGCCGCCGGGAAGTGACCCTCACTTGGCGTCCGCATAGCACTCCACGACCGCCGTGGTGAACGGGAAGCGGACCGGGGTGTCGCCGAACGCGATGCGGGCGGCGCGGTCGCCGGCCGCGCGGATCGCCTTCGCGACCGCCTCCGCCTCCTCGGCCGGGCAGTGGACTATCACCTCGTCGTGCTGGAAGAACACCAGCTCCGCCCGCATCCCCGCGGCCGCGATCGACTGCCGCAGCGCCGCCAGCATCAGCAGCGCCCAGTCGGCGGCGCTGCCCTGCACCACGAAGTTGCGGGTGAAGCGGCCGCGGGCGCGGGTGTTCGTCGAGGCGTAGCTCGGAGTCCAGGCGTCGTTCTGGTCGGTGCGGGCCCCGTCGGCGGGAGGGGCGTCCGGCTCCTGCGGGATGCCCGCCTCGCCGTACGGGTCGTCGGCGGCCGAGCCGGAGCGGGCGGGAGGCGGGCAGGTGCGGCCCAGCCAGGTCCGTACGAGACGGCCCTCCTCGCCGGCCCGCGCCGCCTCGTCCACGTACGCGACCGCCTGCGGGAAGCGGCGGCGCAGCGCGGCCAGGTTCTTCAGACCGTCGCCGGACGTCTGCCCGTACACGGCGCCCAGTACGGCGATCTTCGCCATCTCCCGGTCGCCGGAGAAGCCCTGGCGGGAGACGGCCGTGTACAGGTCCTCCGTGCGGCCCGCCACCGCCATGAACGCCGGATCACGGGAGATCGCGGCGAGCACCCGCGGCTCCAGCTGGTCGGCGTCCGCGACGACCAGGCGCCAGCCGGGGTCCGCGACGACCGCCCGGCGGATGACCTTGGGGATCTGCAGGGCGCCGCCGCCGTTGGTGACCCAGCGGCCGGTCAGTGTGCCGCCGGGGACGAACTCGGGGCGGAAGCGGCCGTCCCGGACCCAGTCCTGGAGCCAGGCCCAGCCGTGCGCGGTGTAGATCCGGTACAGCTTCTTGTACGCGAGGAGCGGCGCGACGGCCGGATGGTCCAGGCCCTCGATCTCCCACCGGCGGGTGGAGGCCAGGCGGATGCCCGCCTGGGCGAAGGCCTTCGTGACGTCCGCCGGCAGGTCCGGCCGGACACGGCGGCCGAACGCCGCGGACACCTCGTCCGCCAGCTCGGCCAGGCGGCGGGGCTCCCCGCCGCCGGCGTAGCGCTCGCCCAGCAGGTCCGTGAGCAGGGCGCGGTGGGTGTCCGCCCGCCACGGCATGCCGGCGCGGTGCATCTCCGCCGCGATCAGGAACGCCGCCGACTCCGCGGCCGTCAGCAGGCGCATGCGGTCCGGGTGGGCGGCGGCGTCGTGCCGGCGGGCCTGGTCCTCGTAGACGGCGAGCAGCGCATCGAGGGGAAGGGGCGCGGGCTGTGGATCGAACAGGGAGTCCTGCGCGCCGGGCGCTGCCGCGCGCGCCGGAGGATCGGGCGGTACGGGCCCACCCGTGAGGCGGGCCCAGGCGGCCGCGGCCGAACGGGGCTCGCCGGAGCGGCCCTCGTGGCCGAGGAGAAGCAGCTCGGCGACCTCGATGTCGTAGCAGCGGTCGACGCGGATGCCGGCGGCGAGGAGGCGGGGGTACACGGCCGCCGTGGACCGCCAGATCCAGCGGGTCCCGGCGGGGGCGGCGCGGATGGCCTCCGCGGGGTCGCGCACACGGAGGGGTGGTGC
>NZ_RPSE01000573.1:0-2904 GCF_003949955.1 Streptomyces sp. WAC05292 | reverse complement strand
GGGGGAGGCGGACTCCGCCGGGCTCGTGGGGAGGACGCTCGCGGCGGGCGCCGAGGGCTTCGCGTCCAGGAGGACCGTGTCGCTCTCGACGGAACGCGACATCATGCCCATCGCCAGCGCCACCGTGCCCACGGCGACCACCGTGCCGGTACCCGCGAGCACCGTCGGGAACCGGCGGCGCCGGGAGCCGCCGCCGGTGCGCTTCCCCCTGGGGCCCCCGCCCCCGCCCCCTCCCGTTTCGCGATGGGTGTGCGGTTGTGCGAGCAGGCCGAGGTCCTGGACCTGTGCCGGCGGGACCGGTGGCAGGGGGGCCGTCTCGGCCGGCCAGTACGCCTGCGGCGGGGTGTCCGGCCATACGGGTATGCCGTAGGCCGGGGTCGACGCCTCCGGGCCGGTCCCGGGCGGAGGCGTGTGCGGTCGGCCGGGGGCGGCCATGACGCCGTGCACCGGCGGCTGTGCAGGGTGCGGCGGGTGCTGGGCGCGGGCCGCGGGGTCGCCAGGGTGGGGCAGCGTCACGTACGGGCGGACTCTTAGTGGCTCAAAACCGCCCCCGCCCGTGCCCGGCGCGCACCCGCAGTCGACGCGCGCGGCGTCGCATTCTGGACAGCGCTCAGCGCTCACTGGACTCCCTCCCTGGGCATTGCCTGCGATTATGCAGACCCTTCGCAGCCCGCCCAACCCTCCCGAGAGGCCATAACCGGACACACCGCTCAGGATGGAGATGTTGATCGGCCTGAGGAGGAACGGATGTCCCAGGAAGTGACGTCGGGCTCCCGCGACCCCCACACCGGACCGGGTGGCAAGGGGCCCGCAGCCGAACGCGCCTCCCGCGACGTGCTCGTCCCCATCGGCGCACTGATGCTGGGCCTGCTGCTCGCCGCACTCGACCAGACGATCGTCTCGACCGCCCTGCCGACGATCGTCAGCGAACTCGGAGGGATGGACCACCTGTCATGGGTGGTCACCGCATACATGCTCGCCGCCACCGCCGCGACACCCCTGTGGGGGAAGCTCGGCGACCAGTACGGGCGCAAAAAGCTCTTCCAGACGGCCATCGTCATCTTCCTGATCGGGTCGGCGCTGTGCGGGCTCGCCCAAGACATGCCCCAGCTGATCGGCTTCCGCGCCCTCCAGGGCCTGGGCGGCGGCGGTCTGATCGTGCTGTCCATGGCGATCGTCGGCGACATCGTCCCCCCGCGGGAACGCGGCCGCTACCAAGGCCTCTTCGGCGCCGTGTTCGGTGCGACGAGCGTCCTCGGCCCGCTCCTCGGAGGCCTGTTCGTCGACCAGCTGTCCTGGCGCTGGGTGTTCTACATCAACCTCCCCGTCGGTCTCGTCGCGCTCGCGGTCATCGCGGCCGCCCTGCACATCCCGGTGCGCCGCGAACCGCACCGCATCGACTACCTCGGCACCTTCCTCATCGCCTGCGTCGCGACCTGCCTCGTCCTGATCGCCTCCCTCGGCGGCACCTGGGGCTGGAGCTCACCCAGGATCATCGGGCTGGACATCCTCGGCGCGGTGCTCCTCGTCGCGTTCGTGTTCGTCGAGCGGGGCGCCGCCGAACCGGTGCTGCCGCTGGGCCTCTTCCGCATCCGCACCTTCACCCTCTGCTCGGTGATCAGCTTCGTCGTCGGTTTCGCCATGTTCGGCGCGATGGTGTACCTCCCCACGTTCCTGCAGGTCGTCCAAGGCGTCTCCCCGACCATGTCCGGCGTCCACATGCTGCCGATGGTCCTCGGCATGCTGATCGCCTCCACCGGCTCCGGCCAGATCGTCTCCCGCACCGGACGGTGGAAGGTCTTCCCCGTAACCGGCACCGCCGTCACCGCGGTAGGGCTGCTCCTCCTGCACCAGATGCACCGCACAAGCGGCGCCTGGGAGATGAGCCTGTACTTCTTCGTGTTCGGCCTCGGGCTCGGCCTGGTCATGCAGGTGCTCGTCCTGGCCGTGCAGAACGCCGTCAGCTACGCCGACCTCGGGGTCGCCACCTCGGGAGCCACCTTCTTCCGATCCATCGGCGCCTCCTTCGGCGTGGCGATCTTCGGCACGGTCTTCGTCAACCGGCTCGACGGAAAACTCACCACCGCCTTCGCCGGCCAGCCCCTGCCGCCGGGAACGACCGCGCAGATCGAAGCCGACCCCCGGGCGATCGCCGCCCTGCCCGCCGACCTCCAGCCGCGCGCCCTCGACGCCTACGCCGCCTCCATCACGGACGTGTTCCTCTACGCCGTGCCCGTCGTCCTCCTCGCCTTCGCCATCTCCCTCTTCCTGCGGGAGGACGTGCTCCGCGGCTCGGTGACCGCACCCGATGTCACCGAGACGCTCGCCTCCAACCCCGTCCACCGCTCCTCCCACGACGAGGTCGCCCGCGCCCTGACCGTCCTCGGCACCCGCGAGGGCCGCCGCGGCGTCTACGAGAAGATCACCGCGCGCGCCGGGCTCGACCTGCTGCCCGCGGCGAGCTGGATGCTGCTGAGGATGACCAAGTACGGGGCCATCGGCCCCGCGGTCCTGGCGGAGCGCACCGCCATCCCGATCAAGGTCATCACGGACGCGGCCCGCCAGCTGGAGGAGCGCCGGCTCGCCGTACGGGAAGGACTGGAGCTCGTCCCGACCGCCCTCGGCCGGGAGCACGCGAACCGGCTCTCGCGCGCCCGCGAGGAGTCCCTCGCCGAACTGCTCGGAGACTGGTGGGGGCCCGACCGCCCCACAGACCTGACCGAACTCGTCCGGGAGATCAACGCCGAGCTCTGCGGATCGGACGCCGAGGAGCCCTACGACGCCTGCGCCGAGGACCTCGCCGCCGAGAAGGAGCGCCGCCGCTCCCGGCACGGCGGCCCGGCCGGCCCCGGCGGGCAGGCCGGCACCGCAGCCGAGGAGCTCCTCAAGCTGTTCGAGGCCGTC
>NZ_RPSE01000572.1:0-2917 GCF_003949955.1 Streptomyces sp. WAC05292 | reverse complement strand
GGATCATCCCGCAGGCCCTCGTCGTCGCCTTCCTCGCCGGCGGCACCACCGCCTTCGTCGCCGCCGACAAGGCCGTACGCCTCACCGTCGACGGCCGGTCCCGCACCCTGCACACCTTCGCCGACGAGGTCGGCGAACTCCTCGCCGCCGAAGGGCTCGGCGTCGGCGCCCACGACCTCGTCGCCCCCGCCCGCACCGCCGCCCTCGGCGACGGCGACGAGATCACCGTCCACTACGGGCGCCCCGTGCGCCTCACCCTCGACGGGCGCACCAGCGAGGTGTGGACCACCGCCCGCACCGTCGAAGCAGCCCTGCGCCGGCTCGGCGTCCGTGTCGAGGGCGCCCACCTGTCCGTCCCCCGCACCGCCGCCGTCCCCCGCTCCGGCCTCGACCTCGCCGTCCGCACCGAACGCAGCGTCACCTTCCTCGCCGACGGCGGCGAGACCACCGTCCGCACCAACGCCGCCACCGTCCGCGAGGCCCTCGGCCAGGCCGGCATCACCCTCGCCGGCCAGGACACCACCTCCGTCCCGCCCGACTCCTTCCCCCGCGACGGGCAGACCGTCACCGTGCTCCGCATCACCGGCACCCGCGAGGTCCGCGAGGAGCGCATCCCCTTCGCGACCGAGCGCATCCAGGACGCGGACCTCTTCGCCGGCACCGAAGTCGTCGAACGGGCCGGCCGCCCCGGAGCCCGCCGGGTCACCTACGCCCTGCGCACCGTCAACGGCGTCCCGCAGAAGCCCCGCCGCGTCACCGAGGAGACCGTCCGCGAACCCGTCACCCAGGTCGTCCGCGTCGGCACCAAGCCGCTGCCCGCCTCCGTCGCCGGAGCCGAAGGCCTGAACTGGGCGGCCCTCGCCCAGTGCGAGTCCGGCGGCCGCCCCGACGCCACCGACCCGTCCGGCACGTACGGCGGCCTCTACCAGTTCGACGTCCGCACCTGGCAGGGCCTCGGCGGCAGCGGCCGCCCCCAGGACGCCACCGGCAGCGAGCAGACGTACCGGGCCAAGAAGCTGTACGTGCAGCGGGGGGCGAGTCCGTGGCCGCACTGCGGCCGTAGGCTTTACCGGTGAGCACCGCAGAGCAGCAGCCCGACAGAACCAGCGACGCCCTCCTCGGCGCGGCCGACATCCGCGAACTCGCGGCCGCGCTCGGCGTGCGCCCGACGAAGCAGAAGGGCCAGAACTTCGTCATCGACGCCAACACGGTGCGCCGCATCGTGCGCACCGCCGACGTCCGGCCCGACGACGTCGTCGTCGAGGTCGGGCCCGGCCTCGGCTCGCTGACGCTGGCGCTGCTCGAAGCGGCCGACCGGGTCACCGCCGTCGAGATCGACGACGTCCTCGCCGCCGCCCTGCCCGCCACCATCGAGGCCCGCATGCCGGACCGCAAGGACCGCTTCGCCCTCGTCCACTCCGACGCCCTGCTCGTCGAGGAGCTCCCCGGCCCGCCGCCCACCGCGCTCGTCGCGAACCTGCCGTACAACGTGGCCGTGCCGGTGCTGCTGACCATGCTGGAGCGCTTCCCCAGCATCCGGCGCACCCTCGTCATGGTGCAGTCGGAGGTCGCCGACCGGCTCGCCGCGAAGCCCGGCAGCAAGGTGTACGGCGTCCCCTCCGTCAAGGCCAACTGGTACGCCGAGGTCAAGCGGGCCGGCGCCATCGGCCGCAACGTCTTCTGGCCCGCGCCGAACGTCGACTCCGGGCTCGTCTCCCTCGTCCGGCGGGCCGAGCCGATCCCGACCACCGCGAGCCGGACCGAGGTCTTCGCCGTCGTCGACGCCGCGTTCGCCCAGCGCCGCAAGACCCTCCGCGCCGCGCTCGCCGGCTGGGCCGGCTCCGCGGCCGCCGCCGAAGCGGCCCTCACCGCCGCCGGGGTCTCCCCGCAGGCCCGGGGCGAATCCCTCACCGTCGAGGAGTTCGCCGCCATCGCCGAGCACAAGCCCGCCGCAGCCGAGAGGCCCGCCCTGTGAGCACCGCGCCCGCCGCAGGCGGCGTCACCGTACGCGTCCCCGCCAAGGTCAACGTGCAGCTCGCGGTCGGCGCCGCCCGGCCCGACGGCTTCCACGACCTCGCCAACGTCTTCCTCGCCGTCTCCCTCTACGACGAGGTCACCGTCACCCCCGCCGACGCCCTGGCGGTGACCTGCTCCGGGCCCGACGCCGACCAGGTGCCCCTGGACCGGACGAACCTCGCCGCACGTGCGGCCGAGCTGCTCGCCGCCCGCAGCGGACGCCCCGGCGGGGCCGCCGTCCACATCCACATCGCGAAGAACATCCCCGTCGCCGGAGGCATGGCCGGCGGCAGCGCCGACGGCGCCGGCGCGCTCCTCGCCTGCGACCGGCTGTGGGGACTCGACACGCCCGTCGCCGAGCTGCTCGGGATGTGCGCGGAGCTCGGCAGCGACGTCCCGTTCAGCCTGCTCGGCGGGGCCGCCCTCGGCACCGGCCGCGGCGAGCTGCTGACCCCCCTCGACGCGGGCTCCTTCCACTGGGTGTTCGCCGTCGCCGACGGCGGGCTGTCCACCCCGGCCGTCTTCCGCGAGTTCGACCGCCTCGCCGAGGGCCGGGAGATCCCCGAGCCGCAGGCCTCCCCGGCGCTGCTGGCCGCCCTCGCCTCCGGCGACCCCGACGCGCTGGCCGGCGCCCTGGCCAACGACCTCCAGCCGGCCGCGCTGTCGCTGCGCCCGGAGCTGGCGCGGACCCTCGCCGCCGGAACCGCGGCCGGGGCACTGGCCGGGATCGTCTCCGGCTCCGGCCCGACCACCGCGTTCCTCGTCCGCGACGGCGAGGCCGCCGCGAAGGTCGCCGCCGCCCTGGAGGCGTCCGGAACCTGCCGCACGACGCGGACCGCCACCAGCCCGACCGCGGGGGCCACCCGCATCTGACCCGTCGGCCCGCTCCGCCCGCCCCGCC
>NZ_RPSE01000571.1:0-2930 GCF_003949955.1 Streptomyces sp. WAC05292 | reverse complement strand
GTCGGTGGGGGTGTCAACGGCTTCGAATGGGGCCGGGTGGCGGCTCCCGTCGGCGGGTTCGTCCTCTCCGGCGGTCCGGGGTGTCGTCGGATCCCGGTGTGGCGGCGCTTCGACCTCCTGCTGCGCGTGCCTGCGCGATCGGGGCGGGGGTTCCTCCGGCGGCGCTGCCGCTTCGGTGTGCCGTCCGGTGTGCGGCGGGGCCGCTTCCGCCGGCTGTTCTGCGTGTGCCGGCGTACCGGTCCGGTGCTCCGGCGGCGGGGCCGCCGCTTCCACCGCTCGCGGTGTGTGCGCGGGCGCCTCGACCGCTCCCGGCGGCGGGGGCGGTTCCACCGCTCGTTCCGGCCGCGTCGGCGTGTCCGGCGCCGGGGGCAGGGGCGGGGTCGTCGGTTCGGTGTCGGGGCCCGCTCGCTCCGGCGGGTTCGCGGGCGCCGCCGCCGGTGCGGGTTTGGGCGGCGGGTCCGGGGTCGCGCGTTCCAGGAAGCGGAGGAGTTCGACCGGGAACGGGAGGACCAGGGTGGAGTTCTTCTCCGCCGCCACGGCCACCACCGTTTGGAGGAGGCGGAGTTGGAGGGCCGCCGGCTGGTCCGACATGACGGCGGCGGCTTCGGCGAGTTTGCGGGAGGCCTGGAGTTCCGCGTCCGCGTTGATGACGCGTGCGCGGCGTTCGCGGTCGGCTTCGGCCTGTCGGGCCATGGAGCGTTTCATCGTCTCCGGGAGGGAGACGTCCTTGATCTCGACGCGGTCGATCTGGACGCCCCAGCCCACCGCCGGGCTGTCGATCATCAGCTCCAGGCCCTCGTTGAGTTTCTCCCGGTTGGAGAGGAGGTCGTCGAGGTCGGACTTGCCGATGATGGAGCGGAGCGAGGTCTGGGCCATCTGGGAGACCGCGAAGCGGTAGTCCTCGACCTCGATGATCGCGCTCGCCGGGTCGACGACCTTGAAGTAGACGACGGCGTCGACGCGGACCGTGACGTTGTCCCTGGTGATGCCCTCCTGGGCGGGTACGGGCATCGTCACGATCTGCATGTTGACCTTGTGGAGCCGGTCCACCACCGGGATGATCATGGTGAATCCGGGCTGGCGCACGCCCTCCCTCAGGCGGCCGAAGCGGAGGACGACGCCGCGTTCGTACTGCCTGACGATGCGCGCGGCGGAGGCGGTGGCGACCGCGAGGCATGTGCCCGCCGCGATCGCCGCGGTCAGCAGTTCCTGGAGCATGGCGGCCTCCCTGGCGGGCTGCCCGTGACACATCGGTACACACCCTTATGTACCGGTATGCCCTAAAGCCAGGCGGCGAACTCCAGCAGCAGCTCCGCATCGCGCCGCCGTCCCGCGGCCAGGGCCCGGGTGCCAGACTCGACCGCCCGGAAGAGCGTCCAGCCGCGCAGCCGGTCCCGGTCCACCTCCAGGCTGTCGGCCAGCCTGTTCACCCTGCGCCGGGCGCCCGCGGCTCCCGCGGACGAGGCGACCTGGTCCTCCAGCCGGTCCCGGACCAGCCGGGCCAGGTCGTAGGCGCGCTCACCCACGACCGGCTCCGGGCCCACGGCCAGCCACGGCGCGCGGTCGCCGGCCAGCACCTTGCCCTGCCGGAAGTTGCCGTGCAGCAGCAGCTGCTCCTCGGCCGGTACCGCCGTCAGCTCCTCCCGGGCCGCGAGCGCCGCCTCCGCCAAGGGCGCGGATCCCGGCCCCGCCTCCGCCGCCGCGCACAGCGCCGCCGCCTGCCGGGAGGTCCGTTCCGCGACCGTCTCGAAGGGGTGCCCGTCCGGCGGCTTCACCCACAGCCGCCGCAGCGTCCCGCACGCCTCCAGCAGCGCCTTCGCCTCGGGAAGGGAGCGCAGGGAGACCTCCGGTTGCAGCCGCTCCAGCAGCAGCGCCCCGTCCTCGGCGTGGTGGCGGGTGTCGAGGACCCGTACGGCTCCGAAGCCGCCCCAGTGGGCGAGCGCGGCCAGCTCGCGGTCGGGCCGGGCCTGCGGGGGAGCGAGCTTCAGCACGGCCGGCGTGCCGTCCTCGTACTGCACCAGCACCACCAGGCTGCTGCGCCCGCCGGGGGCCTGGACCCGCTGGGCGCGTACCGCGCGCCGGTCCAGTGCCGCCTCGGCCAGGCGGGGCAGCCGCTCCAGCCAGTCGGCCGTGCTTCCGTCCCCGTCCGGCGTCTCGCCGAGCGCCCGTACGAGCCGCTGCGGCGGTTCGAAAGCCATGCGTGCGTGTTCCCCTTCAGCTGTTCCCGGCGGGCCGTGCGTGTTCCGCGAGCCCAGGGAAGGCTACGCCGCCGCCGCGCCAGCGTGCCGCGCGGACCGCCGCGGCGCTCAGCGCGTCGGCCGCCTCGCGGCGCAGCGGGCCGTCCGCCGCCCGCACCAGGTCGGCGTACGCGCCGGCCACCCGGTCCTCGATCTCCGCGGCCAGCCGTTCGGCGTCGCCGGCGCCGCGCACCTCGTACGGGAGCGCGTACGCCGGATCGGAGGGCCGGGGGGAGCCGCCCAGGTCGCGCACGGCGCGCGCCAGCGCGTCTCGGCGCGCGAGGTGGGTGCCGTGCGCCTCGCGGGCCTCGGCCGCCCGCTCGCCGGCGCGGGCGCCGACGACCCCGTACCCGTACACGGCGGCGTGCTCGGCGGCGAGGGCCGCCTGGGCGGCATCGAGGGCGCGGCCGGCGGGAGAGGGGGAGGAGGGCGAGGGCTTCACGAGGCGGCTCCCGGGGCGGGGGTCAGCAGGTGGACGTGGACGGCGCCGCAGGCGGCGACCGAGGCCAGCATGCGGGCCAGCTCGCCGGGGGCTCCGGCCAGGGCGGCGGTGCGGGCCTCGGCGAGGGCCTGCTCGGCGTCCGCGAGGGCGGCCAGCGCCTTGTCCGGCTCCGGCGGGACCTGCACCCCGCCGGCCGGCGGCGTTCCGCCCGGGGACGGCGCACCCGTCGGCGCGGCGGAGCCGGACGCGGC
>NZ_RPSE01000570.1:0-2937 GCF_003949955.1 Streptomyces sp. WAC05292 | reverse complement strand
GCCGCCGGCTCAGGGCGGGACACCGGGGGCGGGCCCGCCCTGAGCCGGCGGCGGCTCGGCGGCCGGCTGCTCGCCCTCGGCGGCGTCCTGCTCCTGCACGGCGCACTGCCCGGGGCCGCGGGGGCCGCGGGCAGCCCGGCGGAGCGGCGCGCCCTCCAGGGGCTGCGGCTGCGCTACGGTCCGGCCCGCCGGGCCGGCCTCGTCGAGCGGTACCTGGAAGAGGCGGCGCAGGAGGCGGCGCGGTTCCTCGGCCCCTCCCCCGGGCACCCGTACTACGCCGGCGCCGTGGTCCTCGCGGGGCGCGGCCGGACCGTCGCACTGCACCGGGCGATGGGTTACGCCGTCCGGTACGCCGACTACGACGGCCGGACCGACACCGCCCGCGAGCTGCCGCCGCAGGAGCGGATCCCGATGGCGGAGGACACCGTCTTCGACCTGGCCTCCCTCACCAAGCTGTTCACCTCGCTGCTCGCCGCCCAGCAGATGGAGCGCGGCCGGCTGGAGCTGGAGGCACCCGTCCACCGCCACCTGCCCGAGTTCACCGGCGGCGGCAAGGAGCTGATCACCGTCCGGCAGCTGCTCACGCACACCTCGGGGCTGCGCTCCTGGGCGCCGTTCTACCAGGAGTCCACCCGTGAAGGGCAGTTGAGGCTGCTGTGGTCCGTGCGCCCGCAGGAGCCGCCGGGCAGCGTGTACCGCTACTCCGACCTCAACCTCATCACCCTGCAACTCCTCATCGAGCGGGTCTCCGGCCGCCCCCTCGACGTCCTGCTCCAGGACGGGATCACCGGCCCGCTCGGCATGCACCGCACCCGGTTCAACCCGCCGCGGTCCTGGCGCCGTTCCACGGCCGCCACCGAGGTGCAGCGGCCCCCGTGGTCCGGCCTGGACCGCGGCCTGGTCTGGGGCGAGGTACACGACGAGAACGCCCACGCCCTCGGCGGTACCGCCGGCCACGCCGGCGTCTTCGGCACGGCCTGGGACCTGGCCGTCCTCGCCCGCACCCTCCTCGACGGAGGCGCGTACGCCGGGAGGCGCATCCTGCGCCCGGCCTCCGTCGAGCTGCTCTTCACCGACTTCAACACGGCCTTTCCCGGCGACGACCACGGCCTCGGCTTCGAGCTGTACCAGCACTGGTACATGGGCGCGATGGCCACCCCGCACTCCGCCGGGCACACCGGTTTCACCGGCACCTCCCTGGTCCTGGACCCGTCCACGGACTCCTTCCTGGTCCTGCTCGGCAATTCGGTGCACCCGGTGCGGACGTGGCGGGCGGGCAGCGCGCCGCGCGTCGCGGTCGGCAACCGCTTCGCCCGCGCCGTCCCCGTCCGCACCCGGCACGGCGGGCCCGCCTGGTACTCGGGGATGGAACCCGGCGCCTCCGGCACGCTGACCCTGCCCCCGCTCACCCCGGCGACGGCTTCCGCCCGGCTGCGCTGCGCCGTGTGGTGGGACACCGTGCCGGGTGAGGGCTTCCTGCACCTGGAGGCGTCCGCGGACGGCCGGGCATGGGAGCCGCTGCCGTTCCACACGTTCCGTGCCACGGGCGGCGCCGCCGAGGAGTGGCCGCAGGGCCACGTCGACGGCTGGTCCGGCCGCATCTGGCACCGCCTCGAAGCCCCGCTGGGCTCGGCCTGGGCGGGGCGGCCGGTCCGGCTCCGCTTCCGGCACCGGGCGACCGGCCGCTACGTCGGCCGCGGGGTGTACGTGGACGTGGTACGGGTGTCGGAGCCGGCCCGGCTGCTGTTCTCGGAGGAGCGCCCGGCCGACGCGGCGGCCATCGAGGCGGCCGGCTGGAGCCGCTCCGCCGACTGACCCGGCCCGCCGGCGCGGGCCCCTGCCGACCGGCGCCCGTCAGGCGGGTCGGCCCGGCGGGAAGGGGATCTCGGCGAGGAGCGGGAGGACCTGCTGCTCCTCGTAGTCGAGGTGGGCGGTCAGCTCCACGCTCAGCCGGGCCAGTTCGCCGCGGAAGCGGTCGGGGTCGGCCGTCGCGGCGTCGGCGAGCAGCAGGCCGAGTTCCTGCTGGATCCGGGCGACGGTGCGGTGCTCGGCCGCGAGCCGCGCGAAGGCGTCCTCCAGGTGGGGGTGGGCGGCGGCGAGCGCGGGGAAGACGTGTGCGTCCTCGCCCTTGTGGTGGAACTCGAGGGCCTGGCAGAAGGCCAGGCAGTGCTGGCGGATCTGCAGGCCCAGCCCGGGCGCGGCAGGCGGTGCAGCGCCTTGGCGGGCGGCCTGCGCGCGGGCGGCGAAGAGCGCCTCCGTCTCGGCGTGGACGTGCCGCAGCTGTCCCCGCAGCCACACATGCACCTCCAGGAACTTGTCGGCGAGGGTGCGGACCTCCGACGGCCCCTCCCCCGGCGCCGGATCGGAGCGCTGGAGCACCACGACCGGCAGGGTGCGGGAGGTACGGTCCTGGTAGTCGGCGTAGCCGGGCTCGGCGGCCGCGACGTACGCGAACAGCCGCTCGCGGTGGGCGCCTTCGGCGGGGACCGCGACGGCCTCGTACTCCTCGGCGGCGGTCTCCACGCGGACGAGGGGGTGGGCGAGCAGGTTGTGGTACCAGGCGGGGTGGCGGTCGGCGCCGAGGTTGGAGCCGACGACGAGCAGCCCCTCCTCGTGGGGGATGCGGCCGAGCGGGGTGGTGTGCTGTCGGCCGGTCCTGGCGCCGGTCGTGGTGAGCAGCAGCAGGTCGCTGCCCTCGAAGGGGCCGCCGACCTTTCCGCCGTTGGCCCGGAACTCGTCGATGACCCACTGGTTGAAGTCGGTTGCGGACATGGGGAGTCGGTTCTCCTGGATCGTGGGCGCGCACGGGGCGCGGTACGGAGGCGGCGGACCCCTCGCAGGGGCCCGCCGCCTCCGTACCGCGCCCCGTGCGCGCCCACGATCCAGGAGAACCGACTCCCCATGTCCGCAACCGACTTCAACCAGTGGGTCATCGAC